>NZ_JBHWUU010000040.1:0-80277 GCF_042737375.1 Streptomyces sp. NPDC060000 | reverse complement strand
GGCGCCCGCTTCGCGGTAGCGGGCGGGGACGGGGTCCTCGCCGCGCTCGACCCGGCGGCGCACGTCGCGCACCGTGGCCGGGGACAGGCCGCTGGCGCGGGCGACCTCGCGCAGCCCGGCGTCGGGCCGCCCGAGGAGGATCGCGGCGGCGCGGCGGCGCCGCCGCCCGCTGTCGAGGGGCCGCACCCGGCCGTCCCGGCCGAGCCGGCTGGTGGAGCGCCCCGCGTGCCCGGTGGCCGTCTGCGCCCGGATGCGGGCGACGGTCTTGTCGGAGATCCCGGCGGCCGCCGCGACCGCACGGTCGGACCACTGCGGGAAGGCCACGACGATGCGGGCCGCCGCGGCCGTGCGGTCGGCGCGCGACAGCGGCAGACCGTGGGTGACGTTGGCCTGCACCGCCAGCACGAAGGCGGCCCCGCGGTCGCAGTCCAGCAGCCGCGCGGGGATCTCCGAGCGGCCGTTGGACAGGGCTGCGCGGACCCGGTGGACGCCGTCGATGACGCGCAGGGCGGGGCGGTGCACGGTGATGGGGGGCACCAGGTCCCCGGCCCGGGCGAGCACCCGTACATGGGCCCGGTCCTCCCCGGCCAGGCGGGGCGAGCCGTCCAGGACGAGCGAGTCGATCCGTACGCGCACGATCGGGTGCGAGGCGATCCAGCGGGCCGACGACTCGATCCCGTCGGGACCGCCGGCCGGGTACGTCACCTGCTCGGCCACGGACAACGTGCACCTCCTGACAGCACTGCGGAAGCTGAACCGGATCCATTTCCGAGCGACATTGGAGGCGGTGGCGCCGAACAGTGTCAACGCGCCGCGAGCGGGTCTCGAATCCGGCTGGAGCCCCTCTCAAGGGCCGGGGCCGCCGGCCGCGCGCCCGGTGCATCCCTGTCACAGTCCGCCGGCGAGCGGTGTCTTCAGTGATGTACCCACCGGCCACGCCCAAGAGGAGCTCGTCATGGAACCCCGTCTGAACCTTTTCGGCAGCCCGGTCGCGGCCAAGGCCCTGAAGTACTTCGCCTCGGCGAGCCGGGTGATCATCAAGGAGTCGTCGCTGCCGAAGTCGACCCAGGACCTGGTGATGCTGCGGGCGAGCCAGATCAACGGATGCGGCTACTGCACGGACGCGCACTCCAAGGACCTCGCGCACGCGGGGCAGTCCGCGACGCGGATCAACCTGGTCGCGGCCTGGCGCGAGTCCAACGTCTTCACCGACGCCGAGCGCGCCGCGCTGGAACTGACCGAGCAGGGCACCCGCATCGCCGACGGCGCCGGCGGTGTCACCGACGAGGCCTGGGCCGATGCCGCCAAGCACTACGACGAGGAACAGCTCACGGCGCTGGTGTGCTTCATCTCCTTCATCAACTCCTCCAACCGCTTCGGCGTCATCAACCGCACGCCCGGCGGCGACTACCAGCCCGGCGATTTCGGCTGACCGGCCTCGAGACGGCGTGGAAGCCCGGTGGACGCCCGCCCGCGCACGGCGGCGGGCAGGCCCCCGAGCGGCCTGCCCGATCGCGGCCCGGCCGCTTCGCACGGTGTGCAAGCGCGGAATCCCCAAGGTTGCACACCGTGCGCAGCGGCCGGGAGCCGTGTCTATGGTGACGCCGGTCCCACGCGCTCTGCCCACGGGCCCGGCCCGTCGGCGGGCCGCCCGATCCGGGTCACCTGTCGCTACAGATGCGAGGCATCCATGACGGAAGAAGCTGTGACGCACCCACTGGTCTCCTTCCCCCAGGACCGTACGTGCCCGTACCACCCGCCGAGCGGGTACGACCCGCTGCGCGCGGCACGGCCGCTGACCCGGGTCAGGCTCTACGACGGCCGCGCCGTGTGGCTGGTCACCGGCTTCGCCGCGGCCCGTGACCTGCTCGGCGATCCCCGCCTGTCCGCCGACCAGGACAACGAGGCGTTCCCCTCGCCGACCGAGGGCTTCAAGAACCGTGTCCGCGGCCGCCGGCTGTCCCTGCTCGGCATGGACGACCCCGAGCACAAGGCGCTGCGCCGCACGGTGATCCCCACCTTCACGGCCAAACGCGTCTCCGCCCTGCGCCCGCGCATCCAGGAGATCGCCGACCGGCTCATCGACGCCGTCATCGACCAGGGGCCTCCCGCCGAGCTGGTGAGCGCGTTCGCGCTGCCGGTGTCGTCCCAGGTGATGTGCCTCATGCTCGGTGTGCCCTACGCCGACCACGAGTTCTTCGAGGAGCAGTCACGGCGGCTGCTGGCCGGCCCGACCGCCGAGGACACCCAGCGGGCCGGGGAGCAACTCGACGCCTATCTGGGCGAGTTGATCGAACGCAGACTGCGTGAGCCCGGTGACGCCCTGCTCGACGAGCTGATCCACCAGCCCTACGCACAAGGGGCGATCGGGCGCGAGGAGCTGATCGCGCTGGCGGCCCTGCTGGTCGTCGCGGGGCACGAGACCACCACCAACATGATCTCCCTCGGCGCGTTCACGCTGATCGAGCACCCCGAGCGGCTCGGTGAACTGCGCGCGCACCCGGAGCTGATGCCGGCGGCCGTCGAGGAACTGCTGCGCTTCCTGTCCGTCGCCGAGGGCGGGATGCGGGTGGCGACGCAGGACATCGGCTACGGCGGGCAGACGATCCGGGCCGGCGACGGCGTGATGATGTCGACGTCCCTCATCAACCGCGACCCCGCGCGCCACCGCACGCCCGACGAGCTGGACTGGCACCGCGAGGACCGCCACCACCTCGCGTTCGGCTTCGGCATCCACCAGTGCCTGGGGCAGAACCTGGCCCGGGCCGAGATCGAGATCGCGCTGCGCACCCTGTTCGAGCGGCTGCCCGGCCTGAAGCTCGCGGAGCCCGCGGCGCAGATCCCCTTCAAACCGGGCACCACACTCCAGGGCATGATCCGACTCCCGGTCAGGTGGTAGGAGATGGGCGTGCGCATTCACATCGACAGGGACCGCTGCATGGGGGCGGGCATGTGCGCGCTCACCGTCCCGGGCGTCTTCACGCAGGACGACGACGGTCTGAGCGAGCTCCTGCCCGGGCGTGAGGACGGCGCGGGCGAGCCGCTGGTGCGCGAGGCCGTACGGGCCTGCCCCGTGCAGGCCATCGCCGTCAGGGACGACTAGCGCAGCAGCGGAGCAGGGGTGCCGTCCGGCGGGAAGCCCCCGCCCGAAGCCCTAGGTGAGCGTGGGCACGGGTCTGCGCCCGCTCTGCGCGGGGGAGGGGCCGGGGGAGGCCGGCGCCGGCCACAGGTCGTGGCCGCAGTCGGGGCTCAGGAAGTCGTCGAGCCCCGTCACGTGGCGTCCCTGGGCGATCGGGATGCTCTCCAGGTACTCCTCCGGCAGGTCGAACGCCTCGGCGAGCAGGCTGAGATGGGGGGCCAGCGTGTCGAGGAGGGTGTCGACGGCGGCGGGCAGAGCACGGACGTGATCGGGCGTCAGCCGCTGCTCGCTGAGCAGGTCGCCGGTGTGGTGGTGGAGTTCCTGCAGCAGGAAGAGCCGGCACAGGTCTTCGAGGAGGGCGCGCGTGCCCGGGTCCGCCGTCGTCCCGATCGCGGCGAGGAAGGCGTCCGCGGCCTGCAGCCGGGCGTGCGCGGCGACCATCTCGAGGCCGCTGGTGGACGCGGAGTTCCAGCGGGCGAGCGGATCGCCCCGGCGGCCCCGGCGCATCGCCCGGCGGGCCCTGTCCTGCCAGATGGCCGCGGTCTGCGCGTACAGCTCGCGCAGGAACGAAAGGTCGCTCAGGGTGCGGCTGTGCGGCGGGTGCGCGTCGTGCCCGGCGCGGTCCACGACGTGCCCGAAGACCATCTCGGAGGCGGCCTTCACCCAGATGACGAGGTTGTCGCCCTCGGCGGTGATCCCGCCCTCGATGTGCGAGGGCAGGTCGGACAGGGCGTTGTGCGCGAAGAGGCCGTGGGCGCCGCACCGTTCGCGGCATTCGACGGCGATCGCGCGGGCCTGCCAGGTGATCCAGCCCTTGGAGACGGCGACCAGGCGTTCGGTCTCCTCCCGGTTGTCCGGGGTGTGGCCGGCCCAGCGGTCGACCACGCTGCGGTGCAGGAAGGTCATGGCGTAGGCCGTGGCCAGGCAGTGCAGGAGCCTGCCGTGGTGGCTGCGGTGCTCCGCCACCGCTATGCGCCGGCCGGCCTTCGGCCCGGCGATGTGCCGGGAGCGGGAGTGGCGCACGGCGATGACGAGGGCGGCCCGTGCCATACCGAGCGTGCCCGCGCTCATGCACAGTTTGCCGGTGGTGACGCGGGCGATCGTCTGCAGGAACCGCTTGCGCGGGTTGCCCAGGCCGCTGACGAACGTGCCGTCGGCGCCGAGGCGTCCGTGCGGGCCCTCCAGCAGGGCCTCGCGGGGCAGCCGTACGTGGTCGAAGGCGGTGACGCAGTGGTCGACCGGTGTGCCGGGCCGGGCGGGCAGCCGGCGCACGTGGACTCCGGGCAGGTGGCCGAACTCGTCGCTGAGCGGGGTCAGGAACAGAAAGACACCCCGGTCCTGGCCGCCGGTCAGAAGGCGGGCGGCCACCAGAGCGCTCTTGGGACCGCCCGTCGTGCTGGTGTTGGGCATGAACTTCTGGGCGCCGGGGTTGGGTGTGTGCAGGATGAACCCGCCGCCTTCGCGGTCGAGTTCGGCCGTGGTCTCCAGCAGCGCGGCGTCGTTGCCGTGCTCCAGCTCGGTGCACAGGAACGTTCCGGTGCGCTGCATGCGGGTGTAGTCGGCCAGGTCCCGGCGGCCGCCACCCTCCTGCTGGTGGTCGAGCAGACTGCCCAGGAACAGGTTGTAGTGGATGCTCTCCAGGGTGCACAGGCCGCCGTCGAGGAAGCCCGTCCATTCGTGCAGCCCCGCCAGCCGCGCCGGGTCCAGGCTCAGTTCGCGGGGGTCGTCGAGCACCGCGTTGACCTGCCGGAGCCGGGCGTAGGACAGGGCGGTGCGCTCCTGCGCGGACAGCCCCGGCCGGTGGCGGAAGCCCTCGCGGACGATGAGCTCGCGCCAGACGCCGTGCAGCCGGCTCCGGTCGTCGCGGTCGAACAGGACGTACGTCAGCTCGCGCAGGGCCGGCTGCGTGGCGGGGGGCGCATCCGCTGCTCCGATGGTGCCAGGAGCCTGCGCCGGTTGCGTCAGCAGGTTCATCAGAGTCCTTTCGTGGATACCCCTGGCCTCAGCCGGGGGAGAAAACGAAAACCCTGCGGGGCAGGGCAAGGGGCAGGGCAGGGGGCGGGGTTTCGCCGCGCAAAGTACGTACTAACCGGTTTCTTTCACAAGGCGCTTTGGGAACAGTTGACCTGAGCGCCCCTCTGATCAACTCCCGTGCCAGGCAACACAGTTGCTGGTCCGGGGACACGGCCGGGCGGACCTGCGCACGGCGATCGTCCCGCCCGATTGAGAAACCGGCCGCCAGGTTTTATTGTAGGGATTCCGGCGTGGGGCGCCGACGGGACGGGAACGTGATCGGCCGGAGTGCGGCATTCCGTAATGGAGGGTGCACCATTAAGATCCGACGTGCCGGTTTTTTCTCGGCCGGCGGGCCCAGAGACGTGGGGTGAGCTGTGGCACAGCAAGAGCGGGCGGTGCGGACCCGGCAGGCGATCCTGGCGGCTGCCGCCGAGGTCTTCGACGAGCTCGGATACGAGGCCGCGACCATCTCCGAGGTGCTCAGGAGAGCGGGCCTGACCAAGGGAGCGCTGTACTTCCACTTCGCGTCCAAGGAGGAGCTGGCCCAGGGCGTGCTGCTCGAGCAGGTCCGCGCGCTGCCCGCGGCGCCGCAGCACCAGCTGGTCCTGCAGCAGTCGCTGGACGAATCACTGCTGCTGGCCTACCTGTTGCGCCGCGACACCGGCAATCCGATCGTCAGGGGCGCCGTGCGGCTCACCGTCGACCAGGGCTCGCCCAGGGACGGCCTGGACCGCAGGACCCCCATGGGCGCGTGGGAGGAGCACATCGGGGCGGTCCTGGAGAAGGCCAGGGAGCGCGGAGAACTCCTGCCCAACGTGGACCTGGCGGGCGTCGGGAAACTGTTCGTGGGTGCCTTCACCGGGGTGCAGGTCCTGTCCAACATCATGACCGGCCGCGACGACCTGCCGCAGCGGGTGTGCGACCTGTACCGGTATCTGCTGCCGTCCATCAGCGTCCCGGGTGTCCTCGTGCAGATGGACTTCGATCCCGAGCGGGGGATGCGGGCCCTGCACCACGCCCTGCGCCTGCAGCAGGACAAGGACCTCGAGGCCGCCGCGACGGCGTGAGCGAACACCCCCGGCGGCGCGGGCCGTCGCGGGGGGCGGGGCGAGAACTCCCGGGCGCACGCGAGTGGGTGCGCGTCGTGCAAGGCCGACCGAAACGGAGTGCATGCATGGGAACCAGCATCTGCCCCTATGCGCTGGACGCGCTGGGGCGTGACCAGGCGGGGGAGGCCGCGACGCTGCGCGGGCAGGGGGCCGCGGTCCGGGTGAGCCTGCCGGGCGGGGTCGCCGCGTGGGCGGTCGTGCGCCCGCAGTACATCAGGCGGCTGCTCTCGGATCCGCGGGTGTCCAAGGACGCCCGCCGGCACTGGCCGCTGTTCACGCGGGGCGAGATCACCGCCGACTGGCCGCTGTTTCCGTGGGTGGCCCTGGAGAACATGCTCACGGCGTACGGGGAGCGGCGCGCGAGGCTGCGCCGGCTGGTCTCGGGCGCGTTCACCGCACGCCGCATCGAGGCGCTGCGGCCCCGGATCGAGGAGATCACCGGCGAGCTCCTGGACGAACTGGCCGAGGTGCCGGCCGGCCAGGTGGTGGATCTGCGGGCGCAGTACGCGCAGCTGCTGCCGATGCGGGTGATCTGCGGGCTGATCGGCGTGAGCCAGGAGGCCGAGAAGCTGCTGGGCGCCGCGATGGACACCGGCTTCAGCTCCTCGGCCACGGCCGAGGAGATGGCCGGCGCGATGGCCGACATCGAAGGGGTGCTGGCACGCCTGGTCGCCGCCCGGCGCCGGGAGCCGGGGGAGGACCTGACCTCCGCGCTGCTGCAGATCCGCGACCAGGGCGACGAGCTCACCGAACAGGAGCTCGTCGACACGCTGCAGCTGCTGCTGGCCGCCGGACTGGAGACGCTGACCACCTTCATCACCAACGCCATCGCCGAACTGCTCATCCGTCCCGAGCAGCTGGCACACGTGACCTGCGGCCGCGCGGACTGGGACACCGTGGTCACCGAGACGCTGGGGACCCGCGCCCCGGCCTCCTACATGCCGCTGCGCTACGCGGTGGAGGACATCGAGCTGGACGACGTCGTCATCAAGAAGGGCGACGCCATCATCGTGTCCTTCGCCGCGGCCGTCCTCGATCCGCAGGCCTACGGCGAGGACGCGGAGCGCTACGACCTGCTGCGCGCGCAGCGCCGCGACAACCTCGCCTTCGGCCACGGCCCGCACTACTGCCTGGGGGCGCCGCTGGCCCGGGTGGAGGCGGCCGTCGCGCTGCGCGCGCTCTTCGAGCGGTTCCCCGGCATGACCCTGGCCGTCGCCCCCGGACAGCTCGAGCCCATCGAGTCGTTCATCGTCAACGGCCACCGTGCGCTTCCGGTGCGGCTGCGGTAGCCGCCTTCGGCCGACGCACGGTCCCTGCGGCCTCCGGGCCGCGGGGACCTTCCCGTTCTCCGGCGGTGCTCCAGCGGGGCCACAGCCGGCATCGAGCGGTCTCGGAGACCGTGGCGGCAGGGTGAAGGAGGGGGCGATGAGCCGCAGCGAGAGTACGCAGGCCCTGATCCGGGTGGAGCGCGGAGACGCCGGCGAGGAGGAACTGGCCGCCCTGGCCCTGGTGTTCCTCGCCCTGCTCGCGAACAGCGCGCGGTGCGGCCCGGCGCGGCCCGGCGCGGGCCCGCACCGGTGGCGGGGCGACGGCGCCTACCGCGCCCCGGACAGCTGGCAGTGACCCCCGCGGACCGGGAAAGGTCCGGGCCGCAGAGCGGGGCAGGCACATCTCATTTACAAACCGCATGGGCGGTTTATAATCTTGGGTAGCGGCCCGAGGCGACTCGGCGGCGCCCTAGGAAGGGACCTGTCATGGTGGCGACGACTGCCTCAGCTTCGGTCGAGGCCGAACCAACCCCCCTCGGCGGGCGCATCGCCGAGCTGCACGAGATCCGCGCCCGGGCGCTGGCCGGACCGGGCGCGAAGGCGACCGGGGCCCAGCACGCCAAGGGCAAGCTGACGGCGCGCGAGCGCATCGGACTGCTCCTGGACGAGGGGTCGTTCAGCGAGGTCGAGCAGCTGCGCCGGCACCGGGCGACCGGGTTCGGCCTGGAGGACAAGAAGCCGTACACCGACGGTGTCATCACCGGCTGGGGCACGGTGGAGGGCCGCACGGTCTTCGTCTACGCGCACGATTTCCGCATCTTCGGCGGCGCGCTGGGCGAGGCCCACGCCACGAAGATCCACAAGATCATGGACATGGCCCTCGCGGCCGGTGCCCCGCTGGTCTCGCTCAACGACGGCGCCGGCGCCCGTATCCAGGAGGGCGTCTCCGCCCTCGCCGGCTACGGCGGCATCTTCCGGCGCAACACCAAAGCGTCCGGGGTCATCCCCCAGATCTCGGTCATGCTCGGCCCGTGCGCGGGCGGCGCCGCCTACAGTCCCGCCCTGACCGACTTCGTCTTCATGGTCCGCGACACCTCGCAGATGTTCATCACCGGCCCGGACGTGGTCAAGGCCGTCACCGGCGAGGAGATCAGCCAGAACGGCCTCGGCGGCGCCGACGTGCACGCACAGACCTCCGGCGTGGCCCACTTCGCCTACGACGACGAGGAGACCTGCCTCGCGGAGGTCCGCTACCTGCTCTCGATGCTGCCGCAGAACAACCGCGAGAGCGCCCCGCGCGTACGCTGCGACGACCCCGCGGACCGCCGCGGCGAGACACTGCTCGACCTGGTGCCGGTGGACGGCAGCCGGCCCTACGACATGGCCGAGGTGATCGGGGAGATAGTCGACGACGGCGACTACCTCGAGGTCCACGAACGCTGGGCCCGCAACATCGTCTGCGCCCTGGCCCGCCTGGACGGCCAGGTCGTCGGCATCGTCGCCAACCAGCCCCGGTCGCTGGCGGGGGTGCTGGACATCGGGGCCTCGGAGAAGGCCGCGCGCTTCGTCCAGATGTGCGACGCCTTCAACATCCCGCTCGTCACCCTGCTCGACGTGCCGGGCTTCCTGCCGGGCGTCGGCCAGGAGCACGGCGGCATCATCCGCCACGGGGCGAAGCTGCTGTACGCCTACTGCAACGCCACGGTCCCGCGGATCTCGCTGATCCTGCGCAAGGCCTATGGTGGTGCCTACATCGTCATGGACTCGCAGTCGATCGGCGCGGATCTCACCTACGCCTGGCCGACCAACGAGATCGCCGTGATGGGCGCCGAAGGTGCCGCCAACGTCATCTTCCGCCGCCGGATCGCCGAGGCCGAGGACCCCGAGGCCGTGCGGGCACACCTGGTCAAGGAGTACAGGGCCGAACTGATGCACCCGTACTACGCGGCCGAGCGCGGGCTGGTCGACGACGTGATCGACCCGGCCGGGACCCGCGAGGTGCTCATCCGCTCGCTGGCGATGCTGCGTACCAAGCACGCCGACCTGCCCTCGCGCAAGCACGGCAACCCCCCGCAGTAATTCTGCATGATGCAAGTGGTTTGCGGCGTCGGGCCCTGTCGGCCGCCGACGTCCTCTCGCCCAGGAGGCAGCATGGTCAAGCAGGAACGAGCCGCCCGAACCCGGCGCGCGCTGATCCAGGCCGCGGCCGAGGTGTTCGCGCAGGAGGGCTTCGTCCCTGCGTCGCTCAGTGCCATCAGCGAACGCGCCGGTGTCAGCAACGGCGCGCTGCACTTTCACTTCGCCAACAAGCGGATGCTCGCCGAAGCGGTCGAGGCGGAGGCCGCCGAGACCCTGCGCCGGATCACCGAGGCGGCCCGGGCCCGGCAGACCAACTCCCTGCAGTGGGTGGTGGATGCCACCCACGAACTGATGGACTTCCTGGCCCGCGACGTCGTGGTCCGCGGCGGCTTCGAACTCGCCGCCGACGCCGCCCGCCGCGCGGAGTCCCCCCTGCGCGGCCAGTGGCAGGGCTGGGTCGAGGACGCCCTGCGCACGGCCGAGCGCCGCGGCACCCTCGCCGAGGGCGTGTCGTGGACGGACGGAGCCTGCGTCATCATCGCCGCGACCACGGGCTTCGAAGTGCTCGGCGGCACCGACGCCGCCTGGCTCGCCCGGCGCAACGTCACCCGCCTGTGGGAGCTGCTGCTGCCGCGGCTCGCCGACGGGCAGGGACTGGCGGCGCTGGCGAGCGCGGGCTCCCGGCCGCCGACCGCCGCCCTGTGACATGCCGTCGGCGCCCGCGCGCTGACGCATCGCCGGCGCTTGCGCGCTGACGCATCGCCTGGCGCGCGGCAGGAGCCCGCCGATCGAAACAGGATGGATGGTCTGTTAATTGATCACCGTCCCGCCCCGCCGCCCCCCGGTCCGGCGCTCGAGACGGGATGCAGAAGGACTCTCGATGTCCTGGAACCTCCCTGTAGCGAGGGGCAGTTGCCCCTGGACTGCCTGGTCGCGGGCCCGGCTCCCGGGCAAGCAAACAGCGCATGCGGTTTTCTGTTGACAGACCGGGCGTGCGGTTTTTACGCTGGTCCACGCTGGGACCGGCATCCGCTGACGGCCATGGAATCCCCGGAGTACTCGAGGACATGAGACAAGGGAGAGCGCGTGAACATCGAGCTACTGGGCACGCTGGACGTCAGGGAGAACGGTGTCTCCATCACGCCCACCGCCCCGAAACCGCGGCAGGTCCTCGCTCTGCTGGCCCTCCACGCCGACCAGGTGGTCTCCGTCGCGGCGCTGACCGAGGAGCTGTGGGGCGGCGTGCCGCCGCGCAGCGCCAGGACCACCCTGCAGACCTACGTGCTCCAGCTGCGTGAACTCATCGCCGCCGCCCTGGAACAGGGCCGGCCCGAGGGAGGAAAGCGGCGCACGGCCAAGCATGTCCTGGCCACCCTGCCGGGCGGCTACCTCCTCGACAGCGCCGACGGCACCAGCGACGTCAGGGAGTTCGAACGGCTGGCGGGTGTCGGCTACCGGGCGATCGACGCCGGCGACTTCCAGGGCGCGGTACGGCAGCTGAGGAAGGGCCTGGAGCTGTGGACCGGCCCCGCCTTCGCCGACGTACAGCTCGGCGAGGTGCTGCGGATGGAGGCCAAGCGCCTGGACGAGACCCGGCTGTGCGCCCTCGACCAGCGCATCGAGGCGGACCTGCGGCTCGGCCGCCACCGCGACCTGCTCGCCGAACTCACCGTCCTCGTCAACCGCTACCCCACCCACGAGAACCTGCACGGCCAGTACATGCTCGCCCTGAACCGCTCCGGGCGGCGCAGCGAGGCCCTGGCGGCCTACCAGCGCGTGCGCGCCACTCTCGTACGCGAACTGGGACTCGAGCCGTCCGGCGAACTGCGCAGGATCCAGCGGCTGATCCTCATGGCCGGCCCCGACAGCGCGCTCGACCCGGCCCGCGGCAACGGCCGCGAGCGCCTGGTGCGCAGCAGCTGAGAACCGAAAAGAGCCGGACCTGCGCGCACCACCAAAAATCCGGTGACGACCGACCCCTTCCTTCACGACCGGAAATACCGCACCGGACCGGCGCGCCTGACCGATCGATCTTTACTGATGCATTCACGTTCCTCTCCATGCACCCTGCCCTGGTTGTCTGTTCTTCGAGGCTCGCTCGAACTCCGCTGAAGAAAAAGCTGCTTCAGCAGTGGGTGCGACTAGCCTGCCAGTTCGCCGACGACTTTCCGCCATGGGGGAGAGCCCGCGACGAACGGAGGAAACCATGGAGATTCGGGTTCTGGGTCCGCTGTGTGCCACCGTGAACGGCGGGTCGATCGTCCCGACCGCCGGGAAACCCCGGCAGGTGCTCGCCCTGCTCGCGCTGTACCCGAGCCGCGTCCTGCCCGTTTCCACACTGATGGAGGAGATCTGGGGGACGGAACTGCCGCAGAGCGCGATGACCACCCTGCAGACGTACATCATGCAGCTGCGCCGCTGCCTGGGAACCGCGATGGGCCCCGACGCACCGGGCGACGCGAAGAACGTGCTGGCCACCCGGCACGGCGGCTATCTGCTGCAGATCCCGCCGGAGTCGGTGGACGTGTACGCCTACGAACGGCTGGTCGCCTCGGGGCAGGAGGCCTTCGAAGAGGGCGGCGACGACAGGGCCGCCCACTGCTTCAGACAGGCGCTCGCCCTGTGGCAGGGGACCGCACTGGTCGACGTACGCCTCGGACCGGTCCTGGAGATAGAGGTCATGCGCCTGGAGGAGTCCCGGCTGGTGACCGTCGAGCGGCGCATCGACGCCGACCTGCGGCTCGGCCGGCACGCCGAAATCCTCGCCGAACTCGCCGACCTGATCGCCCGTCACCCCCAGCACGAGGGCCTGCACGCCCAGGCGATGGTGGCCCTGTACCGCTCCGGCCGGCAGGCCGCCGCACTGGAGGTCTACCGCAAGATGTGGCGGCGGCTGACGGAGGACCTGGGCGTGGAACCCTCACCGCAGCTGCAGCGCCTGCACCAGGCCATCCTCTCGGTCGACCCGGAACTCGACGTGGTCGCCGGCCCGCGGCGCGGCTCCACCTTCGACCGGTACGCGGCCTGAGCCTCCGCCCGCTCTCGAGCGCCGCTCGAGGACGCCGGGTGATTCTCGGATCCCGCCCTCCCGCGCGAGCCAGAGGCGGAGGAGAGGAGGATGCCATGGCGGACCAACAGCCCGTGCGGCTCTACTGTTTCGCGCACTCCGGTGGGGCCTTCGACCACTGGGCGGCGCACGTCGGCGCCGGCGTCGAGCCCGTCCCGGTGTTCCTGCCGGGCCACGGCCGGCTGCGGCACGCACCCCGGGCGACCACCCACCAGGCCCTGCTCGCCGCGGTGCTGCCCCGGCTCACCGGCGAACAGCGCGCCCCGTACGCCCTGTACGGACACGGCCTGGGGGCGATGGTCGCCCTCGCCGCGACGCGCGCCCTGCACGAGGCCGGCCTGCCCGGCCCCGCACTCCTGGCCGTCGGCGCCTGCCCGCCGCCCCACCCGCCCCACGCACTGCCCGACGCCCGGCGCGCGACGGACGCCGAACTGCTGGACGTCCTGGGCGGCCGCGGCGCCGTCCCGCCGCACAGCGACGAAGGGATCTGGCTGCGGGCCACCCTGCCGGTGCTCCGCGCCGACCTGAAACTCGAGCAGTCCCTGCAGCGGGCGGCCCAGCAGCCGCTCACGGCAGGCCCGCTGACCACCCCGCTGCTCGTCGTCGCCTCACAGGGCAACCCGCTGGCGCCGCCCGCGATCGCCGACGGCTGGCACCGGTGGACCCAGGGCCCCACCTGGCTGCGCACCGTCCCGGGCCGGCACTTCTTCGTACACGGCCGTGAACTGCCCCGGCTCCTGGGACGGGCCTGCCGGATCACCGGCCGCCTCGCCCGCCGGCCCGCGCCGGTCGGCTGAGCCCCGGTGCGTGCCCCCGAATTCCCGCCGTCCGGATATCTCTCCCGAACCCCGCCGGCGTGGTGCGAAGAGAAGGGTGAGCAGATGTCTGCCGAGCCTGCCCAGTGGACGACGCACAACGTGCGGGTGGCCGCTCCCGCGGGGGTGGTCTACACACTGATCGCCGACGCGGAGAAATGGCCGCTGTATTTCTCCGAGAACATCCATGTGGAACGCCTGGAGTTCGACGGTGAAAGAGAACGGCTGCGGATGTGGTCCCTCATGGACGGCCGGCTGAAAGCATGCATACTGCACCGCCACCTGGACCCCGTACGGCGCCGCATCGACCACCGGCAGGAACCGCCCGCCGCCCCGCTGGCCTCCATGACCGGCGTCCTGACCGTCCACGACCAGGGAACGCACGCCAGCGAGGCGGAACTGCGCTACGCCTTCAGCGTCGTCGATGACCTGCCCCACGACCGGGCATGGGCACAGCAGGCCGCCGACCGCAACAGCCGCATCCACCTCGCCGACCTCAAACGCCTCGCCGAACACTGGACACGGCTGGACGAACTGACGCTGGCCTTCGAGGAGTCCATCCGCGTCAACGGCCCGCCGGAGCTGGTCTACGACTTCCTCTACCGGGCCGCGGACTGGCCCGGATCGGTACCCCACATCACCCGGGCCGACCTCACCGAGGACGCCCCCGGAGTGCAGCACCTGAGCCTGCAGACGCTCACCGGGCACGGCGCGCAGACCACCGAATCGGTGCGGATCTGCTTCCCGCACGCGGGCCGCATCGTCTACAAGCAGACGGTGCCCCCCGCGGCGCTGGCGGCCCACACCGGTGAATGGTCCGTCGTCCCCGACGAGACGGGCGTGACCGTGACCGCCCAGCACACCGTCGTGCTGCGCGAGGAGAACCTCCCCACCGGGCCCGGCCGGCGGGAGGGCCTCGCCCACGCCCGCCGGCAGGCGCGCCGCACCCTCGGCGCCGGCACCCGCGCCCTGCTCACCCTGGCCAGGCAGCACGCCCAGAGCGCCGTGCGCATGCTGTGACCACACCCGGCCCGCCCCCGGCGCCCGCGCCGCCCGCGCTCGGGAAGCGCTGCACACCCGCTCGGGAAACCGGACGCCGGAGCGTTCAGCCACTAGCGTGCCCAGCCCGGCCCCTGCCGGCACGGACCGCCCAGGGACCGCCGGACGAGCACAGCCAGTCCCACAGAGAGCGGAGAGGAGCGTTGAGGGGGACCCGGCCACCCGCAGCGGACCGCACACCCCGCACACCATGACCGTTCACCGCTCCCCGCACCCGCCGGTCTTCGTGGTCGTCGAACCCGGGTCCGCGCCGTACCCGGCCCCGTGGCCCCTCGAACTGCACGGAGCGCTCGACGCCGTCGCCCTGGAGAAGATCCTGGGCGAGCTCACGTACGCCGGCCCGGGCCGCACCGCCGTACAGCACCGGCTGCTGCGGCACGCCCCCGACCACCACACCCTGCGGCTGTCCGCGGCACGCGGCACGTCCGGCACCCGCGTCTCCGGCCGCGTCGCCGACCTGCTCACCGAACCGCCCGTCACCCGCCGCCCGCTGACTCCCGCCCAGCACGCGGCCCTCGCCCGCACGGGGGAGCAGCGCTACGAGACGGTGGTCATCGAGCCGCGGGCCCCGCTCGACGCCGGCGTGCTGCGTCAGGCGCTGCGCACCCTCGTGGCCGCCCACCCCCAGCTGCGCTCCCGGCTCGACAGCAGGGGCGCCTGGCTGACCGCGGCCGCAACCGCCGGCGACCCGGCGGCCGACGCGGGCCAGGATCCCCTGGTGGAAGGCGAGTTCACCGACGAGGCCGGCTTCACCGAGGCACTGGCCGCCACCGGCCGCACCCTCGACGCCCGCACCGGCGTCCAGCTGCTCGCCCTGCTCGCCCGGGACCGCCGTGCGGCCGGCCCGCACGGCGACCGGCTCGCCCTGCTCGTCCACGAACTCGCCGTGGACGCCGGGTCCTGGCACATCCTGCTCGGCGACCTGACGGCCGCCCTCGACACGGCCGCCGCCGGCGCCCCGGCCCGGCCACGCCGCCTCCCCGACGGCCTGGCCGAGTGGATCGGCGAACTACGCCAGGTGGCCCGCGAACCCGACGAGGCCCGGCACTGGAGCGACGTCGCCGCACGCAGACCCCGCACGGCCGGCGTACGCTCCGCCCGCGCGCCCGGCGGGCGCCACCACGGCCCGGACGAAGCCGGGCACAGCGGATTCGTCCTGGCCCCCAGGCCGACCGAGCGCATCACCCGGGGCCTGGCCCGGCGGCTCGCACTGACTGCCGGACAGGTGCTGACCGCGGCGTTCGCCCTGGCCCTCGCCCGCTGGCACGACTGCGGCGAGGTCACCTTCGACGTCTGGGCCGACCCCCGGCCCGGCCACCGGGGCCTGCGACACCAGGTGGGCCGGCTCACCGACCCCTACCCCGTGCACCTCGCCCCGGACCAGGGCCTGGACCTCCCCGGCCGGATCGGCGCCCTGGCCGGGGCCCTGACGGCCTGCGCGGGGCGGGCCGCGGGCGGCGCCGGCTTCGGAGCCTGCCGCGCATGGAGCCCCGACCCGCTGCTCCGCCGCGACCTGCGCGAACTGCCGCCCGCCCAGACCTGTCTGATCCTGCACAGCTCCACCGAACGGCTTCCCGGCTCCACCGGACCGCTTCCCGGCTCCGCCGAACGGCTTCCCGGCTCCACCGGACCGCTTCCCGGCTCCGCCGAACGGCTTCCCGGCTCCGCCGGACCGCTTCCCGGCTCCGCCGAACGGCTTCCCGGCTCCGCCGGACCGCTTCCCGGCTCCGCCGAACGGCTTCCCGGCTCCGCCGAACGGCTTCCCGGCTCCGCCGGACCGCTTCCCGGCTCCACCGAACGGCTTCCCGGCTCCACCGGACGGCTTCCCGGCTCCACCGGACCGCTTCCCGGCTCCGCCGGGCCCGCGGACACCGGCGTCCCGGGCCGGGCCCGGTACCCGGTCGAGGTACGGGCCCGGATCGCCGACGGCAGACTGCACATCGGCCTCGACTGGGCGGCCGACGCCGCCGAAGGCGTCACCGGCGCCTCCGTCGCCGTCCTCGAGCGGCTGCTGCGCGACCTGCTGGCAGAGCTGGCCGACCTGCCCCCCGCCTCCTCCGCTCCCGCCTCCTCCGCTCCCGCCTCCTCCGCTCCCGCGCCTTCCGCTCCCGCCTCGTCTGCTCCCGTGCCCTCCGCTTCTGCCTCCGGCTTCCGGCCCACCGTTCAGCAGCGGGCCCTGTACACCGGCGGTGACGCACAGCCCGGCACCGGCCACCACGTCGAGCAGCTCGTCTGGGTGTGGCACGGCCCCCTGGACGCCGAACGCTTCCAGGCGGCCTGGCAGTCGGTGTCCGACTGCGAGACGGTGCTGCGCACCGCGTTCACCGGCGGCAGCCGGCCGCTGCTCGTGGTGCACGAACGGGTGGCGCCCGAGATCACCCGCCATGCCTGCGGCGACCGCGGCTGGTCCGCGTTCCTGGAACGCGACCGGCTGCGCGGCTTCGACCTGCGCCGCCCCGGAGCGCTGCGCCTGACCCTCCTCGACACCCCGCCGGCCCCGCCCGCCGGCCCCGCCGCCCCCACCCGGATCCTGCTCACCTACCACCGGGCCCTGCTCGACAGCTGGAGCGCACACCTGCTGCTGCGCGAGTTCTACCGCGCCTACCTCGCGGGCGGCACCCTGCCCGGCGGCGGACGCCGCCCCGACCTGCGCGACTACACCGCCTGGATCGCGGCCCAGGACCTCGAGCCCGCCCGGGGACTGTGGCGGCGCATGGCGCCGCCCGACGGCGCGGCGTCCCGGCCCGGCCGGCCCGCCGGACCCACCGGCACGACCGGCACCGGCCGCGCGCGGCTGAGCCTCGACGCCGCGGACACCGCCCGCCTCGCGCACTGGGCGGGCACCTGGGGCATCGCCGAGAGCAGCGTGCTGCAGGCCGTCTGGGCCATGCTCCTGTACCGGGCCTCCGGCGCGAGAGGCCCCGCCCCGGTCTGCTTCGCGGTGACCGTCTCGGGGCGCGGCATAGCGCTCGACGGCGCGGCGCGGATGCCGGGGCCGCTGCGCAACCCGCTGCCCCTGACCGTCGACGTCGACCCGGCGGACACCGTGCCCCGCCTGCTGCGGCACCTGCGCGACCGCGCCCTGGACATGGCCGCCTACGAATGGCTGCCCGCCCAGTGGATCCGCGACTGGGGCGGCGGCCAGGGCGCCGACCCCGCCGGCACGGTCCTCGTCTTCGAG
Source organism: Streptomyces sp. NPDC060000 (assembly GCF_042737375.1). Taxonomy (NCBI): domain Bacteria; kingdom Bacillati; phylum Actinomycetota; class Actinomycetes; order Kitasatosporales; family Streptomycetaceae; genus Streptomyces; species Streptomyces sp. NPDC060000. The sequence continues at coordinate 62,544 of NZ_JBHWUU010000040.1, read as the reverse complement.
GACCCGCCGCATCCCGTGGAAGGCCTCAGCGACGAACTCGCCGCCCACGGCATCCAGGCCGAGTTCCCCGGCACCCTGCCCGCCCGCTCCGCGCCGCCCGTCGCACTGCTCGCCCATCACGACAGCTCGGGCGCCCTGGTCCTGACCGGGGTGCACGACCGGGCCCTGCTCGGCGAGGAGGCGGCGGCCCAGCTGCTGGCACAATGCGCTCTGCTGCTGTGTGAACTGCCCCTGTCGGCGGGCGGGTCCACCACCGTGGCCGAGGCCCTCGCCCTGCTCGAGGGCAGCGCCGTACCGGACATGGCCGCAACCGCCGGGACGGAGCGGGCCGCCCCGCTGCTCACCCTGCGCGCGGCGCGCCAGGACCGGGCCGGCACGATCTGCCTGATCCCGCCGCCGGGCGCGTCCGCGACCTGCTACGACCTGCTGGCCCACACCTACCCGGGCCCCCAGGAACTGCTGGTGCTCACCCACGGCGCCGACGGCACCGGGGCCGCCCGTGCCGTGCGCGCCGCCGGCCGGCCCCTGCTCCTCGGCGGATTCTCCGGGGCCGGCGTGCCCGCCTGCGACCTCGCCCGGCGCATCGCCGCGGACGGCGGCCGCCCGCCCCGGATAGTGCTCACCGGCGCGGCCCCCGACGCATGGGACCGGGCCCGCGACCTGGCCCACGCCCTCCAGACCGCCTGCCGGCCGCAGCCCTGAGCCGGGCACCGCACGTCCCGGCCGGCCGCGTCGGCCGCGCCCCGCGTGGGGCCCCGGACACGCGGGACCGGGCCCGCGACCTGGCCTGCGCCCTCCAGACCGCCTGCCGGGCGCAGAGCTGAGTGGGCACCACGGGTCGCGGCCGGCGCCACCGGCCGCGTACCGCGTGCGGGTCCGGCCGGCCGGTGATCGTCCTCGACCGGCTCCCGAGTGGATCTTGCCAATCTGTGCAGACAATCGCACGCGGACCTGCGAAAGGGCGGACATGAGAAGGTTGTTGCACAGCGGCCGCAGGGCGCTGACGGCCCGCTGCCTGCGCCCGCTGTGGCGGTCCCTGGTGACTCTGGGAGCCGTCCAGAGCGACCCCTTGGTGCACTACTACGCGCTCTACGCGCCCGTTCAGGACCTGGATCCCCACGACCTGTTCGCGCGCCACGAGCCGGAGCCCTGCGGACCGCCGCCCGGCCACCCGGAGCGGCTGCGCCCGGACCTCGCGCTCACCGCGCAGGAACGGCGCCTGGACCGGGAGCTGTGGCCGGCCCACGACACCCCACGGCGTGCCTTCGGCGGCCGCTGACCGCTGCCGCTCACCACTCGACCAGGGCGAAACTCGCCGCCATGCCGCCGCCGAAGCCGGCCAGCAGGAGCAGCTCGCCGGGGCGGAAGGCGCCCGCGCGGGCGGCCGCGTCCAGGGTGATCGGGATGGACGCGGCTCCCGTGTTGCCGTAGTGCGTCAGCGTCCGGTGCATGGTGGCACGGGGCAGCGCCAGGTCCTCGACGACGGAGTCGAGCATGACGCCGTTGGCCTGGTGCGGAATGAAGTGGCCGATCTCCTCGGGCCCGACACCGGCCTCGTGCAGGAACCCCTTGACCAGCTGCGGCAGCCGCTCCACGACGAAGCGGCGCACCTCGCGCCCGTCCATCGCGAAGTACTGCAGGCCGGCGTCCAGGCCCGCCCGGTCGACGGGCAGCCGGCTGCCGCCCGCGGGCACCTGGATCAGGCCCGAGAGCTCACCGAACGTGTGCAGCGCGACATGCCGCACGAGCGGGCCCCGGCCCGCCGGGCCCACGACCATCGCGCCGGCGCCGTCCCCGAACAGCACGACCGTCTTGCGGTCGGCCGGGTTCAGGATCCGCGAGTACACGTCCGCGCCGATGATCAGCGCGTGGCCGCCGCGGTGCGTGAGGACGCCGCCGACCGCGGACAGCGCGAACACGGTGCCGGAACACACCGCGTTGACGTCGAACGCCGCGGTGCCCGACGCCCCCAGGTGGTGCTGTACGTAGGCCGCCGTGGGCGGCTGCGGCCGGTCCGGGGTGGAGGTGGCGACCGCGATCACCGACAGCTGCCCGGCGGTGATGCCGGCCGAGCGCAGCGCGGCCCGCCCCGCGGCCGCGGCCAGGTCCGACGTCGCCTCCCCGGGGGCGGCCCAACGCCGCTGCCTGATCGCTGTCTTGGCGGTGATCCAGGCGTCGTCGACCCCGGCAGCCGCGCCGGCTTCGTCGTTGGAGACGACCCGCTGCGGCACGTAGGCACCCGTACCAAGAATCCTGACCTCGCTCATCGCGAACCTCCAGAAGAATCCCCGCCGTCGGGCGGGGCAGGGATCGAAGACGCGCGGCCGCGGCGCGAACCCGCGGCCGCCCCGTCGGCGCGGCACGCGGGTACGCGCACGCGAGGGCTGCGCTAGCGCCGCTGGTAGATGCGCTTGTGGCCGCTGAGCCCGGCCAGCCGGAACGGCCCGGTCGTCTGCTCCGGGGTCGGGTGCTCGCCGCCGTCCGTGGGCAACGACCGTTCGTGCAGGGCGCGGTAGCCGGCGTAGTCGACCGGCCTGCGCCGGGCGATCGCCTCGCGGTGCGCCTGCGTACGCAGGTGCCCGCGGTAGCCGGCCACCACGGTCCCGGCGAAGAACTCCGCGACGCTGCCGGAGCCGTAGCTGAGGAAGCCGACGGGCCGCCCGGACAGGTCGTCCGCGTGGTCGAGCAACGAGGCAAGGCCCAGGTAGACGGACGCGGTGTAGCTGTTGCCGATCACGGTGTTGTAGGCCGTGGTCTGCCCGACGGCGCGCGCGATGTCGTCCGGGCCGGCGCCGTGCCCGCAGTAGTTCAGCAGGTGGCGGTGCGCCTTGTAGGCCATCTTCGTGAACGGCTGGTGATAGCAGAACGCGGCGAACTCCGAGAGCGGGTGACCGCCCTGCTCCGTGTAGTCCTTCCAGACGCCTTCGGCCGCCTGCAGATACGCGTTGATCGACTCCTGCCCGTCGACCAGCGCCGCGTCGCGGTAGTTGGGCCGCCAGAAGTCCATGACGTCGGCGGTGAAGAGGCCGGAGGGGTCCTCGACACGCACCAGGGCGGGATCCACGCCGACCAGCATCGCCACCGCCGCCGCGCCCTGTGTCGCCTCGCCCGGGCTGTCCAGCTCGTACTTGGAGACGTCGCTCGCGACCACCAGGACCTGCTGTGCCGGGTCACGATGCACCAGGCCGACGGCGAACTGCAGGGCCGCCGTCGCCCCGTAGCAGGCCTGCTTGAGCTCGACGACCCGGGTCGCCGACGGCAGCCCCAGCAGGGAATGGACGTACACACCCGCCGACTTGGCCTGGTCGATCGACGACTCCGTCGCGAACACGACGGTGCGGATCAGGTCGCTGCCGTGCCGGGCGACGATCGGCGCGGCGGCCGCCGCGCCCAGGGTCACGATGTCCTCGTCGGCGGCGGGGACACTCATCGACTCCTGGCCGATGCCCACATGGTATTTGCCGATCTCGGTGCCGTTGTGGCCGGCCAGCGCCGTGTGCGGCAGGACGAACTCGGCTGTCGCGAACGACAGGTCGTGTATTCCGATGGAGAGGGACATGCTCTATGCACCCACCTTCGCGGTCGTGTGGTCGCGTTCGAGTTGGACGTGCGCGCGCATGAGTTCACCCGGGTTGGTCTGGGCCGCCAGCAGCGAGAGCTCACCGCACAGCACGGTCGCCGCCGCGATGACGGCGAGCCGGCGCGCGTTGTGCCCGGGCGCGCGGTCGGCCCGGCAGCCCAGCCGGGTCAGACTGGTCTCCACGAACCCCAGGCCCTTGCCGTTGCCGACGGTGCCCACGATCAGGTTCGGCAGGGTGCAGGAGAAGTACAGGTCGCCGCCGCGGTCCTCGGCCATCGTCACGCCCTGGGAGCCCTCGACGATGTTGGCCGCGTCCTGGCCCGTCGCCAGATAGAAGGCGAGCAGCATGTTCGCGTAGTGGGCGTTGGCCGAGCGGATGCCGCCGGCGAGCAGGGTCCCGAGCAGGTTCTTGCGCACGTTCAGTTCGACGACCTTGGCGGCCGTCGTGTGCAGGACGGATTCGACCACCTCACGCGGCACGAGCAGTTCCGTGACCACGTTCTTGCCGCGTCCCAGGATGCCGTTGACGGCGGTGGCCTTCTTGTCGGTGCAGTAGTTCCCCGAGATCGACCCGTAGGAGATGCCCGCGACCGTGCCCAGCAGGTGTTTGAGCAGCGCGTCGGAGGCGAGGGTGGCCATGTTGTGGCCGGAGGCGTCGCCGGTGCTGAACTCGAAGCGGACGAACAGCAGATTGGCGGTGATCTCGTGCCGGATCCCGATCAGCTCGGCGAACCGGCTGCAGGTGCGCACCACGGCGCGCAGCTCGTCGATGCGCGCGTGGATGGTCCGCGCCGCCGCGTGGGCGGTCCCCGCGTCCGTGGCCTCCACGAGCACCGAACGCGTCATCCGCTCGTCGACGAGGGTGGCGACGATGCCCTGCTCGGCCAGCATGGAGACCTTCGCGCCGCGGCCCACGGAGGGCCACAGCGGCGACTCGTAGGTGGCCAGCGGCACAGGGGTCTCGGTGGTGGCGACGTTCCCCGATACGCGCAGGGGGCCCACCCACCTCATCGGGACCCCGGCTGTCGCGTGTGTGTCAGTCATCGTGTGCTTCCCGTCATCTCGTGGAGGGCGGCGACGGAGCCGGAACGCTGGGCGAGGCGACGTGTGTCGATGCTCCGGTCGGCGCAGAAGGAACGAAGGCTGCCGTGGATCAGCAGGTCGCAGCGGGTGAGGTCGGCGGGGGTGCGCGCGCCGAGCATGGTCTGCAGGGCCGCCAGCTGCTCGAGCCACGCCGAGATCCGCGCCACCAGCGCCGGCACACCGCCGTCGAGCAGGGTGGCGAGGAACCCCCCGGACACTCCGACGGCCCGGGCGCCGAGCGCGAGGGCGCGGGCGACGTCGAGCGGATCGCGGACACCGCCGGAGGCGAGCACGGGCAGGCCGACGTCCTGCGCGTCCAGCAGACAGGCGGCGGTGGACTGCCCCCAGCCGTGCAGGAACGCGTAGTCGGCGAGTTCACGCCGGCCGTTCTCGATGCGGGCGAAGTCCGTGCCGCCGCGGCCGCTGAGATCGGCCACCCGCACCCCCAGCTCCCGCAGCGCCAGGACGGTCTGCCGGCTCAGCCCGTTGCCGACCTCCTTGACGATGACGGGGACGCAGACGGCCGCCGCGATCCGCTCGATCTGCGGGCCCCAGGAGCCGAACGAGCGGTCGCCCTCCGGCATGGGCGTCTCCTGCGCCGTGTTGAGGTGGATCTGCAGGGCGTCGGCCCGCAGCAGATCGATGGCGCGCCGGGCGTTGTCGACCGACGCCGTCGCGTTGACGTTCGCCATCACGAACCCGTCGGGGTTCTCCCGGCGCAGGACGGCGAACGTGCCCGCGCACGAGGGGTCCTTGAAGTAGGCGTGCATGGAGCCCGACGCGATGGCCACCCCGGTCTCGCGGGCCGCGACCGCCAGGTCCCGGTTGATGACACCGGTTTTGGCGCTGCCTCCGGTCATCGCGTTGATGTAGAGCGGCGCCCGCCAGGTGAGGCCGGCGAAGGACGTGGCCAGGGACACCTGCGGCCGGTCGATGCCGGCCAGGGCGTGGTGGACGAACGACACCTCGTCGAACTGGTTGTGTCCGCTGCGCGCCTGCTGCTGCTCCATGGCGAGCCGGACGTGGTCGTCCTTGCGCTGAGCGCTCATCGCCCGATCCCTTCCACGGCTTCCACGGCTTCCACGGCTTCCACGGAGGCACGGACCGGCAGGGGCAGCACCCCGGCCGCGGCCCACCGCCGCCGTACGTATGCGATGTCCTGCGGTGCCGCGGCGTCCAGCAGGGCGATGCCGCAGTCGCCGCCCCCCGCCCCCGACGGCTTGGCCGCGCCGCCGACGCACTCGGCGGCCTCGCACAGCGCCGTCAGCTCGGCGGTGAACACGCCGAGGCCGATCTCGTCGTCAAGACGGGCCAGCTCCTGGCGCGCCCGCCGGATCTGGTGCATCAGGTCCGGGCCGTGGCCGGCCTCGAGCGCGCCGGCCGCGGCGCGCACGATGTCGGTGGTGGTCTGAACGAACTTCTGGTGCGAGGCGGTGCCCCGCCAGTCACGCCGGTGCAGGCCGGAGACGAGGGAGCCGGTGGAGGCCGGCTTCCCGGTCCAGCCGACCTCCAGACTCAGGCCGTCGGGCGGCGGCAGCCGGCGGACCGCGAAGCCCGGCCAGGGGGCGCGCAGCGCCTCCCGGATCCCCCGGCGGCGGGCCAGACCGAGCACGAAGGCCCGGTCTGGCGCCTGGTAGGCGATCCAGCCGCCCCAGACGCCGGCCGCGAGATCACCCCCGGAAGCCAGGGGGTCGATCCGGGCGGTGGCCAGCAGCGCCAGCCGGAACCGCTCCCGGGCCGGCAGCTCCAGGCCGCACAGCGCCGCCACGGCCGCCACACCCGCCACGGTCACCGCGCCGCTGGAACCCAGGCCGAACTTCCGCCCGCCCTCGTGCAGCTCGCTGCGGATCGACACGTCCAGCCCCGGGACGGGCAGGCCGTGTTCGGCCAGCAGCTCCGCCACGGTCTCGATCGCCGACACCACGTGCACCGGCCGGCCGGACGGCTGCCCCGCGCCGTGCGTGCCGTCCCCGGTGAGCCGGCCCGCGCACCAGCGCAGGCGCACCGGCCGCGGGCCGAGGTCGGAGGAGATCACGACGCCGGGCGCGCCGGAAGCGGACACGGTGACGCTGACATGGCGGTCGACCGCCACCAGGATCGCCGGGTTGCCGGGCTCCACCACCGCGTACTCGCCCGCCACGAACAGCTTGCCCGGCGCGCGCCGGACCACGGCCGGCCCGGACGGCTGACGGCTCATCGCCCGTCCTCGCCCTCGCCCAGCAGACGGGCGCCCGGCCCCGGACGGGCGATGTGCACGGCGCCCTGCGCGGCGGCGGCCCGCACCGCATCGGCCACCCGGTGCGCGTCCGCGCGACGGCAGAGCACCTTCACGTTCGGCCCGGCGTCCATGGTCGCGTAGGCCGCCACCCCGTCCCGCCTGAGCTGCAGCACGCCGTCCAGGACGCTCAGCGTGGCCGGCGACAGATAGCGCACCGCGGGGCGCGCCGCCAGCATCGTGGCGTGCATACCCAGCGCGTTGCGCTCCGCGATCTCGCCCACCGCCTCCAGGTCGCCGCGCAGCAGCGCGGCCCGCATCTGCGCCAGGTCGTCCCCGCTGGAGTCGGCCCACGGCCGGTACAGCGGGGAGGTGGCGACGGTGCGGCGCATCGCCTCGCGGCTGGAGACGGCCTTGGGCCCCGCGTCGACCACCGCGATGACCAGCGCCGGGTCGAGCCCGCCCGCGGGCACCGGCTCGGCGAAGGAGGCCAGGTCCGCCTCCCGGTCCGGGCCCGCGGACGGGCCCGCGTACCAGGCGGCGAAGCCGCCGAAGACGGACCGCGACGCCGAACCCGATCCGCGCCGCGCCAGCCGGGACAGCCCGGTGGCGTCGAGACCGAGCCCGTACGCGGCGGCCGCGGCGACCGCGAGGGCGGCGAACCCGCTGGCGGAGGATGCCAGACCCGCCCCGGTGGGAACGGTGTTGACGCTGTCCACGACGGCCCGCCGCGACAGCCCGGCCCGCTCGCGCACCAGGTCGAGGAAGGCCACGACGCGCCGCCGCGCCTCGCCCCGCGCGGGCACACCGTCGAGCAGGACCTCGTCGCGCCCGGCCGAGGCCGCGAGCCGCACACGGGTGGTCGTGGGGAAGATGTCCAGGGTCATCGACAGGCTGTCGGTCCAGGGCAGCAGCAGCCGCTCGTCGCGCTTGCCCCAGTACTTGATCAGCGCGATGTTGGGGTGCGCCACGGCGCTCGCACCGCCCGCCGCGTCCCGCACGCGCGGCCGCGTCCCGGTGGCCGGGTGTTCACCGCTCATGGCTGCCGGCCCCCGTCAGCGGTACCACCCAGGTCTGCACGGCGCCCGCCTCGCGCAGCCGCCGGATGACCTGCCCGGCGCCCTCGGGCCGGGCCAGCGCCAGGACACAGCCGCCCAGGCCGCCACCGGTGATCTTGGCCCCCAGCGCGCCCGCCGCGAGCGCCGCCTCGACCAGCGCGTCGATCCGGGCGGTGCTCAGCCCCGCGGCCCGCAGCAGCTCGTGGTAGTCCGTCAGGTGCGAGCCGAGCTCCTCGGGCCTGCCGTCGGCGAGCGCCTGCCGGGCCTCCTCGACGAGCCGGGTCGCGCGGCGCACGAAACGCTCCTGCGCGCCGGCCTGCCGCTCGAAGCCCGCGCGCAGCAGCTCGACCGCTTCCTTGGTGCTGCCCGCGGTGCCGCTGTCGGCGACGATGAACAGCTCCTCGCAGCCGATGTCCAGGTGCCGGGCCCCGCCCGCACGGAACAGCAGCGGGGCCGACGCGCCGACGGTCATGGCGTCGACGCCGCTGGCCCGGCCGTGCGTCATGTTCTCGGCCGTCTGCACCAGCTCGAAGGCCGTGCTCTCGCTCAGTTCCCGCCCGAACAGGTCGGCCAGGGCCAGGACGGCGGCGCGCGAGTTCGCCGCGCTCGAGCCCAGTCCCCGGCCCGGCGGGATCGCACCGTCCAGGACCACGTCCAGGTGCCGGCCGCCGCTGATGCCCATGCGCGCCCGGAACGCAGCGGTGAGCCGGCGCAGACTGTGCGAGGCCTGGGCCACGACCGCCCTCGACGCGGAGCCCGGCATCGTCAAGGACAGGCCGCCCCCGCCGTCGGCGGCGGGCGAGGACCATCCGGCGCTCGCCGTCACCGTCAGCTGCGGCACCGGAAGAGCGAGCGCCGGAGCCCCGTAGACGACCGCGTGCTCGCCGAGCACGATGGCCTTGGCGTGGGCGCGACCGGTACCGACCGGGCCGGCCAGGTGTTCGTCCGGTACTCCCGGCACCCCCGGTACCTCCTCCACTGAGGCCGGCAGAGTCAAGGCACTCAGCTCCCCTTGTCGTTTATGCATCGAGATCGCAATCGTCATGACGGAGCACGGACTTTCGGACAGCACGCTCTTCGGCCGAGACCCGACGGCCAAGAACCCACGGCCAGGAACCCACGGGCCAAGACCCGACGGCCGGGACCCCTTCACCAAACGGCCCGGTACAGCCCAGAGCCGGCGCTGCTCAGAGCTGACGCTGCAGAGCGATTTCCGTGAGTTCCTCGATGTCGAACTCCGAGCGCCGTCCCGGCGCGCCGTAACGGGTTATCTTCCCGCGGCTCACCCATTTCCGGATGGTCGCCTCGGTCACTCCCACGGCGAGTGCCGCCACATTCGTGGGGACAAGCCTGTGGCGCGGTGGTCTGCTCATGCGCCGACACCCTTTCGCTGCCGCTCCATGAGCCGCCTCAGAGTGAGCAGCTCGTGCGATTCCCAGGAATGTCCGGCCGAGCAGCTGATGCCGCCGCCCACCGTGTTCTTCGCCGTCCGGTGCTGCGGGGCGGCACTGATCGTCCCGGTGCAGCCGTCCATGACGCACTTCCTGATGAGCGTCTGGAGCCGGCCCGGGTCGGGGTCGACTATGCGGCGCAGTTCAGCGGTGATGCTCTCGATCTCCTCCGCGAACTCGGCGGCCGGGGGCTGCGCGGTGAGCCACCTCAGATGCCGGACCAGGAACCGCGCCAAGTGCGCGGCGGTGCGGTCCGGCGCCGCGGTCCCGAGCTTCTCCAGGACGATCTCCGACCATGACTCCAGCACCGCGACAATGTGGTGCCTGCTGTCGAGCACGGATATGTCGAGGAAGTCATTGCGGCGACTCCCCGAAACCTTTGTCGGGTTCGTTCGCCTGGATGCCGGCGACACCTGGTTCAGGCATTCCTGGTAGAGATACGGAAGGGCGCGCAGATGACGCTCCACCTGCCGCAGACAGGCGGCACACAGGAGGGAATCGGCGGCGGTGCGGACACCCTCGGTGTGGCATCTGGGGCATGAGTGAACCTGCATCGAGTCTCCTTCATTTCAGATCCGTAGGGGAATTCCGCGGTCCGTTCCTGGTCTGCCGATGAGTTCCTCCCGAACAACGAGTCGGGGTGCGTTTGAGGAGAACGTACGGACGAGCGGTGGAGTCCCTCTCAAGCCCCGTTCGGGAATCACTCGGCGGCATTTCTCGAGCCGGCTTCCAGCTGGATCCGAGCTCGGGTTGAGCGCCTGCACCGACGGTTGCGGCGGAAGGAGGCGCTGTGGACACCACACACCGAGGCGAACGCTCAGCCGGCGTCGTACTCACCGCAGGGCCGCCCCTGGCGGCGGCCGTTCAGTTTCCCCCGGGCGACCCGGCCCCGCCGGGCCCGGACATCACGCACCCCGCCCCGCCCGCCGGAGGCGGCGCGGCGGCCAGCCTGGAGATGTGCCTCGTCGGCGCCGGACCCCGGGGCCTTTCCGTACTGGAACGGCTCTGCGCGCAGGAGCGCAAGTCGCCCCGCTGGGACGCCGTCACGGTGCACGTCGTCGACCCGGACCCGCCCGGCCCGGGACGGGTGTGGCGCCCCGCGCAGTCCAGGCACCTGCTGATGAACACCGTCGCCTCCCAGGTCACGCTCTACACCGACGCCAGCGTGCGCATCGAGGGCCCGCTGGCGGAGGGGCCGAGCCTGTACCAGTGGGCCAGGGCACTGGAGTCGGCCACTCTCGAGCCCGCCTCAACGGCCCACGACGCGCAGATCATCGCCGAGGCGCGCCGGCTGGGACCCGACAGCTACCCCACCCGCGCGCTCTACGGCTGCTATCTGACCTGGGTCTTCCAGCAGGTCGTCGCGGACGCACCCGCACATGTGAGGGTGCGCACGCACTCCGTACGGGCCGTCGCCCTGCACGACCACGGCGCCGGACACGCACGGTCGCAGACCGTCGTGCTCGAGGACGGTACCCGGCTGGCCGGCCTGTCCGCGGTCGTCCTCGCCCAGGGCCACGTACCGGCCCGAGCCACCGAGACGGAACGGGAACTGACCGCGTTCGCCGCCCGGCACGGGCTGACCTACCTGCCCCCCGCCAACCCGGCCGACGTGGACCTGTCGGGCATCGGCCCCGGCCGCAACGTGCTGGTGCGCGGACTCGGCCTCAACTTCTTCGACTACCTGGCACTGTTCACCCACGGCCGCGGCGGCCTCTTCACCCGCGTCGACGGCCGGCTGGTCTACCAACCCTCGGGCCGCGAACCGCGCCTGTACGCGGGATCCCGGCGCGGTGTGCCCTACCAGGCGCGCGGCGAGAACCAGAAGGGCCCCCACGGACGCCACACCCCCCGGCTGCTGACCGCCGGATACATCGCGGCGCTGCGCGCCCGGAACCCCCACCGCGGAGCCATCGACTTCGCCGCCGACCTGTGGCCGCTCGTCTCCAAGGAGGTGTGCGGCGTGTACTACGCCGCCCTGCTCACGGCACGCGGCGAAACCACCTCCACCGTCGAGGAGTTCATCGAGGACTACCTGCACGCCGAACCGGGACGGGCCGAGGACCGCCTCCTGGACGACACCGGGATCCAGCAGGCCGAACGCTGGGACTGGGAGCGCATCGCCCGCCCCTACGGCCCCCGCGTCCTGCGCGACCTGGCCGCCTTCCGCCGCTGGCTGCGCGGCCACCTCGACGACGATGTCCGCCTGGCCCGCCAGGGCAACGTCGACGGCCCCGTCAAGGCCGCCCTCGACGTCCTGCGCGACCTGCGCAACGAACTGCGGCTCGCCGTCGACCACGCCGGCCTGACGGCCGCCTCCCACCGCGACGACCTCGAGCGCTGGTACACCCCGCTCAACGCCTACCTGTCCATCGGACCCCCGGCGTCCCGCATCGAGGAGATGGCCGCACTCATCGAGGCGGGCGTCCTCGACGTGACCGGCCCCGGCCTGCACGTCCGTGCCGACGCCCACGACCCCCTCGGACCCTGCTTCACCGCCACGTCCAGCGAGATACCCGACGCACGGGTGCGGGCCACGGCACTCATCGAGGCCCGCCTGCCCGAAACCGACCTGCGGCGCACCGCGGACCCCCTGATGAACCAGCTGCTGCGCACCGGACAGTGCCGTACGTACCGCATCCCCGGCGAGGACGGCACGTCCTACGAGACCGGCGGCCTCGCCGTGACCGAGCGGCCCTTCCACCTCATCGACGCCCAGGGCGTACCCCACCCGCGGCGCTTCGCCTACGGGGTGCCCACCGAATCCGTGCACTGGGTGACCGCCGCCGGCATCAGACCCGGCGTCGGCTCGGTCACCCTCGAGGACTCCGACGCCATCGCCGCGGCCGTCCTGGCCCTGCCCCCGCCCGGGCCGGCCCGGCCGGACACCGGCCCCACCGGCCGCACGGCGCCCGCCGCGCTCCCGCCCCCGAACACGAAGGCCGGCGCATGAGCAACCCGCCCGAAGAAGCACCGGCCGGGGCGCTGCCCGCCCACCTGGACACCGGACTGCTCTCACCGGTCAGGGCGGGCACCCCCGCCGAGGCGGCCGTGGGCGACCGCGCATGGCTGCAGGCGATGCTCGATGCCGAGGCGGGCCTGGCCCGCGCCCAGGCCCGCTGCGGCACGGTGCCCGCCGACGCGGCCGCGGCCATCACGGCCGCCGCCCGCGCCGACCTGCTGGACGTACGCGAACTGGCGCTGGCCGCGCGCGAGACCGCCAACCCGGTCGTCGGCCTGGTCAACGCGCTGACCGCGCTGGTCGCCGAACGCGACCCGCAGGCCGCCGAGTACGTCCACCGCGGCTCGACCAGCCAGGACGTCTTCGACACCGGCGCCATGCTGGTGGCCGCGCGGACGCTGCGCCTGATCATCGCCGACCTGCGCGACGTGGCCGCCGCGCTGGGCGGCCTCGCCGCCGAACACCGCGACACGGTGATGGCGGGCCGCACCCTCACCCTGCACGCCGTGCCCACGACGTTCGGGCTCAAGGCCGCCGGATGGCGCGCGCTGGTCCTCGACGCCGCCGAACGCCTGGAGCGGACCGCCCGCGACGGGCTTCCGGTGGCGCTCGGCGGCGCCGCCGGAACACTGGCCGGCTATCTGCAGTACGCGGGCGAGGGCACCGATCCCGCCGCCCTGCTCGACGAGCTCGGCGCCGCCTTCGCCGCCGAGACGGGCCTGGCCGTACCGGTACTGCCCTGGCACGCCCTGCGCACCCCCGTCGCCGACCTGGCGGCCGGCCTCGCCCACACGGCCGGGGCCCTCGGCAAGATCGCCGCGGACGTGCTCGTGCTCACCCGCACCGAGGTGGCCGAGGCCGCCGAACCCGCGCTCGCCGGCCGGGGCGCCTCGTCGGCCATGCCGCACAAGCGCAACCCCGTCCTCGCGACCCTGATCCGCTCGGCCGCCCTCCAGGTGCCCGCCCTGACCGCCGTACTGCACCAGTGCATGATCGCCGAGGACGAACGCCCGGCCGGGGTGTGGCACGCCGAATGGCAGCCGCTGCGCGAATGCCTGCGGCTCACCGGCGGCGCCGCCCACACGGCCGTCGAACTCACCCGGGGGCTCGTCGTCCACGCCGACCGGATGCGCGCCAACCTCGAGGCGACCGGGGGAGCGCTCGTCTCCGAGCGGGTCTCGGCGGTCCTGGCACCACGCCTGGGCAAGACCGCCGCCAGAGAACTGCTCACCCGGGCGGCACAGCTCGCGGCCGCCTCCGGCCGGCCACTGGCCGACATCCTGGCCGAACTCCCCGCGCTCGCAGGCGTGCTGGACCGGAAGGAGGCGGCCGCGCTGCTCGACCCGGCCGGGTACACCGGCGCCGCCGGCCCACTGGTCGACCGGGCGCTCGCCGCACCGGCCCCCGCCCGGCCCCCGCAGCCGTGACCCACCTGTGCCGGACAGGCTTGCGCCGGGCCCGGGTTGACCGGGCCTGTGCCGTGCGGGCTTGCGCCGGGTCTGCGTCGAAGGGGCCTGTGCCGTGCGGGCTTGTGCCGGGCCTGGGTTGATGGGGTCTGCGTCGAACGAGTCTGTGCTGTGCCCTGGTTGGCTGATCCCGCGCCGGACAGGTCTGCGCCGGGACCGGGTTGACTGGGTCCGCGCCCGCCGGGTCCGCGCCGGGCCCGGGTTGACCGGGCCTGTGCCGTGCGGGCTTGCGCCGGGTCTGCGTCGAAGGGCTGCGCCGGGCGGGCTTGTGCCGGGCCCGGGTTGACCGGGCCTGTGCCGGGCGGGCCCGCGCCGGGCCCGGGTTGATGGGGCCTGCGCCGAACGAGTCTGTGCCGTGCCCTGGTTGGCTGATCCCGCGCCGGACAGGTCTGCGCCGGGCCCAGGTTGACTGGGTCCGCGCCCGCCGGGCCCGCGTCGGCCGGGCGCGTGGGTGTCGGTTGCCGTCGTCCTGTCGGGCGGCGGGAGCCGGACCGCGGACTGCCCGGCCCGGTGACACGAGGCGCCGGGGCCGGGCGGCACGGGGGAGCCGGGGCGGCCACCCGTGCCGCCGTCGTCGCCGCGTCGCCGCGTCAGCGCTCCGCGTTCTGCCCCGGCCGGTTTCGCCAGGGGCGGCACACGCCCGCGAAGCAGACGAGCGCGGTCAGCGCGCTGCCCAGCTGGACCGCGGCCATGGGCACCGCCGTGTCCTTCCCGGCGATCCCGACGAGCGACGAGGCGATCGCCCCCATGACGAAGCACGAGGTGCCCACCAGCGCGGAGGCCGAACCGGCGGCGTGCGGGGCGCGCATCAGGGCGAGCGCGTTGGTGTTGGGCAGGACCAGGCCCAGCGCGGAGATCATCACGAAGAGGCAGGCGGCGACCGGAACCGGGCCCGCGTCGCCGAAGACGCCGCCTGTCACCGCCAGCAGCACCACCCCGGCCAGGGCGATCACGGCGAGCCCCCAGCCGAGCGCCCGGTCCAGGCGGACCCGGCCCACGAGGATCTTGCCGTTGATCTGGCCGACGACCATCAGACCGAACGAGTTGAGGCCGAAGAGCAGGGAGAACATCTGCGGGGACGCCCCGTAGATGTCCTGGATGACGAACGGTGAGGCGGCGATGTACGAGAACAGCGCACCGTAGGCGAAGCCGTTCACCAGCGTGTACCCGGTGAAGACCCGGTCGGCCAGGAGCCCGCGCATGATCCACAGCGCCCCGCGCACCCCGCCGCTCTGCCGCCGCCGGGGGTCGAGGGTCTCGGGCAGCCGGCGCCAGACGAGCACGGTGAGCGCGATGCCGATCGCGGCGAGCAGGAGGAAGATGCCCCGCCAGTCGGTGAAGTGCAGCACCTGGCCGCCCAGGACGGGCGCGATGATCGGGGCGACGCTGGATATCAGCAGCAGCGTGGAGAAGAACCGGGCCATCTGCAGCCCGTCGTACAGGTCGCGTACGACAGCGCGTGCGATGACGATCCCCGCCGAGCCCGACAGGCCCTGCAGCAGCCGCAGCGCGATCAGCAGTCCGGCGCTGGGCGCGAAGGCGCACAGCGTGGCGGCGGCGACGTAGACGACCAGCCCGATCAGCAGCGGCCTGCGCCGGCCCCACCGGTCGCTCATCGGGCCGACCACGAGCTGTCCGAGCGCCATACCGGTCAGGCAGGCGCTGAGCGTCAACTGCACCGTCGAGGCGGACGAGTTCAGCGAGTGGGTCACCTCCGGCAGGGCCGGGAGGTACATGTCCATCGACAGCGGGGGCACCGCGGCGAGCCCGCCGAGGACGAGGGTGACCAGGAGCCCCGTGCGGCGCAGCCCCTTCGCCCGGTCGACCGCATCGTGTCCGGCCCGCGCCGGCGGCCGCGGCCCTGGTGACCGCTCGCTACTGGCGCCGGATTCCTCGATGCGCTGAGACATGCCGCCTCCGTGTCCAGTCGTACAGGTCCGCTGGGTCTGCCGACCGATGGTGGCAGCAGGGCCCTACAGAAACAGTGGGGAACCACTGGGCCGGACTTGCGCCCCCGCATCGCGACCCCAACGTGACCCACGTCACTTCGGGCCGCCCTTGGCGGGGCGGCGGCACCCGTGTCACTATCTCAACACGCCACCCCTGCCCGAAAGTTGATGCACGGCAGGCGTTCGGGCGCTTCATCGGAGTCAGCTGACGCTCCGTCGGATCAGACCCCTTCCGTGCCCGACGCGGCACGCGTCCCCCTCTTCGCGTTCCCTCCCCCGCATGGCGGGGTGCTTCCCGCTGCGGTGACGCTCCCGCACGGGTGGGTGACCGCCACCTGCGTCCGCCGTGCCGGCCAGGTCGGCTTCTGCAGTTGTGCGCGGATTCCTCACGTACGTACAGAAAGCAGACTCTAGAGAAAGTGGACCCCAGGTATGCCAAGGCTATGCAAGCCCGCGGTGAGTGTGCCGGAACACGTCATCACAATGGAAGAGACTCTGGAGTTCGCCAAGTCGGCCCACGCGGGAAAGCCGCAGCTTCCGCTGGCACTCCGGCTGATCCGGAACACGGGTGTCCTGAAGCGGCATATCGTCCAGCCCATCGAGAAGACGCTCCGCCACCCGGGCCTGACGGAACGCAACCGCATCTACGAGCTCGAATCCAGGAAGCGGTGCCCCGAGGTCGTCGAACAGGCCCTGAGGAACGCCGAAGTGGCGGTACGTGACATCGACGCGGTCATCTACGTGTCCTGCACGGGTTTCTCGATGCCGTCGCTGACCGCATGGCTCATCAACAAGCTCGGACTCAGGTCCGACACCCGGCAGATACCCATCGCGCAGCTGGGCTGCGCGGCGGGCGGTGCGGCCATCAACCGCGCCCAGGACTTCTGCGCCGCCCACCCGGGCAGCAACGTCCTGATCGTCTCCTGCGAGCTGTGCTCGCTGTGCTACCAGCCCGACGCGGACGACATCGGCTCACTGCTGTCCGACGGCCTGTTCGGCGACGCGGTCGCGGCCGCCGTGGTGCGCGGCGTCGGCGGCGTCGGCATCGAGCTGGAGCGCAACTCCTCCTACCTCATCCCCAACACCGAGGACTGGATCTCCTACGCCGTGCGCGACACCGGCTTCCACTTCCAGCTCGACCGCCGGGTGCCGGGGACGATGGAGCCGCTGGCCCCGGTGCTGCGCGAGTTCGCCAAGGACCACAGCTGGGACGCCGGCAACCTCGACTTCTACATCGTGCACGCCGGCGGCCCGCGGATCCTGGACGACCTCGCCAAGTTCCTCGAGGTCGACCGCAAGGTGTTCCGCCACAGCTGGGCGACGCTGACCGAGTACGGCAACATCGCCAGCGCCGTCGTGCTCGACGCCGCGCGCAGGCTCTTCGAAGAGGACACCCCGGCCCCCGACGCCACCGGTCTGATCGCGGGATTCGGTCCCGGCATCACCGCGGAGATGGCACTGGGCCGCTGGAGCGTCGACGCCCCCCTCGACGTCACCTGAAACCGCGGGCAAGCCGTCACCGCCCTCCCTTGAACGAGATGTCGCGCGGACAAAGGAGCCGAACCGTATGACTGGCCTCATCCTCCCGCCCGGCCAGGGGCGAAAACTGATCACCAAGGCGCAGGAAGTGACCTTCAAGGCCACCGAGGCGCACGGCTCCGCCATCTCGATCTTCGAGGTGGTCGTGCCGCCCGGGTTCGATGTCGGAGCCCATGTGCACGCCGATTCGCAGGAGTTCTTCTACGTCCTGGAGGGCGAACTGCAGCTCCTGGCCTTCGAGCCGGACCGGCGCACCGGCGACTCCTGGCACGAATGGCAGTCCCCGCAAGGCGACCGGCCGGTCCGGGCGACGGCGGGCGCCAGCATGTTCGTTCCGCCCGGGACGCCGCACGCGTTCAGGAACGCCTCGGACAAGCCCGCCCGCATGCTCTTCCAGTGCTACCCCTCGCCCCTGCACGAGCGCTACTTCGAGGAGATCGCGCAGATCTGGTCGGCCGGCACCTCGGTGGATGCCGACGCCGTGCAGGAGATGCGCCGGCGCTACGACGTCAGCCAGCTCACACCGCTGCGCTACGAACCCCCCGCTTCCCCCGCGGACTCCGAACCCCCCGCTTCCCCCGCGGACTCCGCACCCCCCGCAGCCCCGGCTTCCTCCGCGGCCCCTGCTTCCCCCCGTCCCCCCACTGCCCCGACTCTCCTTTCCTCCCCGTCGGCAACAGAGCGCGGAGCGTGACACAGATGAGCACGAAGGACACGATTCCCCTGGTGCACGCGAGTCTGGGGGAGCGGGAACTGGCCGCCGTGGCGCAGGTGTTCGCCTCGGGCTGGCCCGCCGGCCAGGGGCCCAGGGGCAAGGAGCTGGAAGCCCGGCTGGCCCAGCGCTACGACGCCGGGGGAGCGGTCGCGCTGAGCAACTGCGGCGCCGCCCTCCACCTGGCCATGCTCGCGTTCGGCGTCAAGCCGGGCGACGAGGTGATCGTCGCCGACCACACCTTCCCGGCACCCGCCCACGCGGTGCGCTACGTCGGCGCGACCCCGGTCTTCGCCGACGTGCGCGCCGACACCGCCACCGTCGACCCGCAGGCGGTCGCGGACCTGGTCGGCCCGCACACCGTGGGAATCATCGCCGTCGACACCGTCGGCCTGCCCGCGGACTACACGCAGCTGCAGGCGATCGCGGACCGCCACGGCCTGTTCCTGGTCGAGGACGCCGCCTGCGCGGTCGGCGCGACGTACCAGGGTCGCGAGGCGGGCACGCTGGCCGAGGTGGCCTGTCTGTCCTTCCACGGACGCAAGGGAGCCACCAGCGGCGAGGGCGGCGCCCTGATCGCCACCGACCCGGCGATAGCGGCCGACGCCAGACTGCGCTCGTCCTTCGGCATCGGAAGCATCTTCGACCAGGCCCAGGTGGTCGGCCTGCCCATCCCGCAGTTCACCGAGATCGGCTACAACTTCAAACTGTCCGACATCGCCGCCGCGATCCTGCACGTCCAACTGGACCGGATCGGCGAACTGCTGGAGCGCCGGCGCACCGTGGCCGCCCACTACGCCGAACTGTTCGCAGGCGAGGAACTCCTCACCCTGCCGCACGTGCCCTCGGACCGCACCCACGCCTGGCAGTCCTACGTGGTGACACTGGACGCGGACGTGGACCGCGCGGGGGTCGCCACCGACCTGCGCGCCCAGGGCATCGGCTGCGGGCACGGCACCTGGGCCACCCACCTGCAGCCCGTGTTCGACACCCGGCAGACGTGCCCGGTCTCGGCGGATCTCTTCCGGCGCAACCTCGCCATCCCCATGCACGCCGAACTCACCGCGAACCAGGCCGAGCGGGTCGTGGACGCGGTGCGTACCGCGCTGCGGGCCAACGCGGCCTCCACCCGGGTCCCAGAAAGGGCAGTATGAGCGACAACCAGCCGACGCCGGACAGGATCCTCCAGCTGATCAACGGCTACTGGGCCACCGGCATCCTCGGCGCGGCCGCCGGCCACGCCCTGTTCACCCATCTCGAGGCCGGCGCCGGCACCCCCGCCCTGCTCGCCGCCCGCGCCGAGATCTCCGAGCGGGGCGCCCAGACGCTCCTCGACGGGCTCGTCAGCCTCGGCCTGGTCGAGCTGCACGAGGCCCGCTACCGCAACACCGCGGAGACCTCCGCCTACCTGGTCGAGGGCAAGCCCGCCTGCCTGAGCAGCTTCGCCCGGCTCAAGCTGACCCATATGGGCAGCCTGGCCGCCCTGCCCGAAGTGGTGCGCACCGGCGGGCCGGTGACGGACCCGACGACGGAGGTGGCCGACAACCCGCACTGGGCGCTGGTCGTCCCGGCCATCGCCGCGCAGTCGGTCCCCGCCGCGACCCTCGCCGCCCAGGTGCTGAACCTGCCCGAGGCAGGCGAGGTGTCGATCCTCGACGTGGGCGGCGGCTCGGGCATCTACTCGGCCGTCTGGCTGGAGGCCAACGCGCAGGCCCGCTCGACCCAGCTCGACTGGGAGCCCATCAACGACATCGCCCGCCGGCTCCTTGACGAGCGGGGCCTGGCCGACCGGTTCACCTGCGTCGACGGTGACTTCCACACCACCGACTTCGGCGAGGCCCTGTACGACATCGCGCTGTACTCCCACATCGCCCACCAGGAGGGGCCGCAGGAGAACACCGAGGTCTTCACCCGGCTGCGCGGCGCCCTCAAGCCCGGCGGCACCCTGGTGGTCTGCGACTACGTCGTCGACGACGACCGCGGCGGCCCGCCGTTCCCGCTGCTGTTCGCCTCGGAGATGCTGCTCAAGAGCAACCAGGGCGGGACCTGGCGGCGCTCCGACTACCGCGACTGGCTCCTCAAGGCCGGCTTCGAGGACGTCTCCTTCCACTCCGCGCCGCCCGCCACCCTGGTCGTCGCCCGGTAGGGACGGCCTTTCACCGCCGCAGGCCCGAACCGACAGGCACCTGGAGGACCCGTGTCCCAAGCCACCGAGATCGAGGACGTGTACTCGGCCATCGAGGAATCGTCCCGGCTGGCGGGAGCGCCCTGCGCACGCGACAAGGTCGTGCCGATCCTGACCGCGTACGGAGACGCCCTCACCGACGCCGGGATCGTGCTGAGCGTGTCCACCGGCGAACACCCCCCGCACGAGCTCGACTACACCATCACCGTGCCCGCCCAGGGCCCCGACCCCTACGCCGTCGCCGTCGAGCACGGCTTCGTCGAGCGGACCGACCACCCCAGCGCCGGCCTGCTCTCCGACATCCGCCGGCACGTCCCCGTCAGCGAGCACTTCATCGACGGCGGGGTCGTCACCGGCTTCAGCAAGATCTACGCGCACTTCCCCTTCGACCCGCTCGGAGTGCCCCGGCTCGCGGCCCTGCCCTCCATGCCCGGTGCCGTGGCCCAGAACGCGGACCTCTTTGCACGCCACCACCTGAGCGAGGTGGCGATGATCGGGATCGACTACCGGCGCCGGACGGTCAACCTGTACTTCGCACAACTCCCCGACGCATTCCGCGAAACACGCAACATCCTCTCCCTGCAGAATGAGATCGGCCTGCCCGAACCCGAGGGAAAACTGCTGGAGTTCGCCCGGAAGTCGTTCCGGGTATATGTCACCCTCGGCTGGGACTCGCCGCGGATCGAGCGGATCTGCTACGCCCCCGCGCCGGTCCGCGGCTTCGACCCGACGGCACTTCCCGTCCCCGTCGATCCGGACATCGAGAAGTTCGTGCGCGGTTCCCGGCGCACCTACGCCGGCGAGCCCCTCGTCATCGCCGCCTGCAAATGGACACCCGACGGCGCATACCTGAACCTGGGCCCCTACACCCGGCTTTCGCCCCTCATGCGGAAACTGCTGCAGAACCTCACCGGACAGGAGGTGTGAGCACCGCCCGCCGAAGAACTGGACACCGCGAGGACGCAGTCGAACTCGAGCGGGCCTTTAGAGCAGTCGGGCGACTATGGCCGTCCCGGGACCCGTCGTTCAGAGAAGAACCCCTGCCGACCCTTGGAGCGGAACATGCCCGAAGCCACTGAGACCGCGGACCGCCCGACCGCCCTGACCACGCTCGGGGACGCACTCGCCCGGGCCGGCGCGGAGTCGATCACCGGGCAGCGCGAGCAGCTGGCCGCGGGCCTGCTCCGGGCGTCCCTGAAGCAGTGGGAGAACGCCGAGGCGCGGCCGCAGCTGCTCGCCGACCTCACGGCCGCGATCACCGACGAGGCCGGCGCGGAGCGGATGCGTGCCTTCATGTCCGCCCAGTCCTCCCAGATCTTCAGCCAGTTGGGGAAAGCACTCGGACTGTCACAGACCCTCGACATCAACGAGGTGGCGGAAATCCTCAACGTGCCGCCGCTGCACATCAACGCGGCCCAGGCACAGGTATGGGGCATGGTCATCCTGCGCTACATCCTCCGGCTGGAACCGATCGCATCGGCGTCCTCCGACGAACTCGTCGACCTTCTCGGCCCCACGATCCAGCGCTATCTGGTCGGTTGAGGAAAAAGTGGCCCGCGTCACTTCGAAGGGGCCTTGGCGGCGGCCGGCACGCGTGTCACTATTCCCGTATCTCACCCCTGCCTGAAAATCCACCGGCCAGTGGGTGCAATGCAGTGCCGTAACCCGCCGATCCGATACCGGCGCGAACCGAGGCCACGCCCGGTGCGGCATCCGCAATTCCGCATTCCCCGGCATTTCTCCGGTGATCCTCGGTCATCCCTCCGCATGCGCACACCCACGCTCGACTGCCGCGGGAAAACGCGCACCCGGCGTGCACCGTGGCGCCCTCCCTTTCCGAGTTCACCGCGCGCCGGGCACCTCGCCTGACCTCCCGCCGACCGCACCGCCCACCGAAAGGCAGTACGCCCATGGCAGACCGAACCGCCGCACCGACCGCCGGCGGTGTGCCGCAGCGCCCGGCCGCGCTGCCTTCGCTCACCGGTCTCAGGTGGGTGGCCGCCACGCTGGTGTTCCTCTCCCATGCCTCACTGCTCTCCGGTCCCAACCGGCCGACCGCGCCGATCAGTTTCTTCGCCGACCAGGACCTCGCCAGGAACCTGGCCGACTTCTTCGGGCCCGGATACGTCGCGGTGTCCTTCTTCTTCGTGCTCAGCGGCTTCGTCCTGACCTGGTCCTCGACACCGGGGGAGCGGGCCACGTCGTTCTGGCGGCGGCGCGCACTGAAGATCTACCCCAACCACATCGTCGTCTTCGCGCTGGCGATGTGGCTGTTCGCCTCCTCCACCCCGGCGCACGCCTGGCTGCCGAACCTGTTCCTGGTGCACACCTGGAGCAACCAGCCCGAGATCATCTCCAGCGTCAACCTCCCCGCCTGGTCGCTGTGCGTGGAGGTGTTCGCCTACGCCCTCTTCCCCCTGCTCCTGGTCCTGATACGGCGCATCGGGGAGAACAGGCTGTGGCTGTGGGCCGGCGTGATGACCGCAGGCGTGGTCGGCGTCCCGGCGGTGACCCAGGCGTTCGTCTCCGGCGGCATCCGGATACCGACGTACGACCTGTGGATGAACCAGCTGTGGTTCAGCTACGGCTTCCCGCCCATGCGCCTGTTCGAGTTCGGGCTCGGCATGGTCCTGGCCCGCATCGTCGCCGCGGGCCTGTGGCCGCGCATCGGCCTGGTGGCCTCCGCGGCCGCCTTCGCCGCGGGCTACTGGCTCACCTTCGCCCTGCCTTACCCGTACAGGTTCTACGCCGGCACCATCATCCCGTTCGGCATGCTCATCTGCGCCGCGGCCGCCAGGGACCTGCGGGGCGAGGGCGGCTGGCTCGCCAGCCGGCCCATGGTCTGGCTGGGCAACGTCTCCTTCGCCTTCTACGTCATCCAGGGCGTGGTCATGTTCTACGGCCGCCCCGAGGTGCTGGGCGCCCGCACCTTCGCCGTCCTGCCCGCCCTGGGGCTGCTGCTCGTGCTGTTCACGGCCAACCTGCTGGCCGGCTGGCTGCTGTACCGCCTGGTGGAGGTGCCGGTGATGCGCCGCTGGGGCCGCAGCAGGAAGCGCCCCGCACCGGCCGCACCAGCCGCGCCTGCCGGCCCCCGGTCCGTGCCGGTCGGCGAAACCGTCTGAACCGCCCGCTCCACACCTGACACGACCGGGCGACGGCACACCCCCGGCACACCCCCGGGCACCACCGGCACACCGTCGAAGCCGGCCCCCCGCATCCCATCGCCACAACGTGACCACGCGTCGGCGCGCGTGAGGAAAGGACTGTCATGGCCCCGAAGTTGGACACCGACGTCATCGTCGTCGGGGGCGGCCCCACCGGCCTGATGCTGGCCGGGGAACTGCGCCTGGGCGGGGCGGAGGTCATCGTCGCAGAGGCGCTGGAACAGCCGACCGGCCAGTCACGCGCCCTCGGCTTCACCACACGCGCCCTGGAGTCGTTCGAACAGCGCGGCCTCGTCCCGCGCTTCGGCACCGTCGAGACCATGCCGATGGGACACTTCGGCGGGATCCCCTTCGACTACACCGTCCTGGAGGACGCGAACTTCGGAGCCCGCGGCATCCCGCAGTCCCAGTCGGAGGCGGTCCTCGAGCAGTGGGCCGGCGAACTGGGCGCCGACATCCGCCGCGGCCGCGAACTGAGCGCCCTGGAGCAGGACGAGGACGGCGTCACCGTCATCGTGACAACCCCCGACGGCACGCGGGAGCAGCTGCGCGCCCGGTACGTGGTCGGCGCCGACGGCGCGCACAGCGCGGTCCGCAAGGCCGCGGGCATCGACTTCCCCGGCACGTCCGGAACCCAGGTCATGCACCTCGCCGACGTGGCCGGCTCCGGTGTGCGGGCGCGCCCCTTCGGCGAACGGCTCCCGGGCGGCCTCGTGCAGGTCTTCCCCGGCGGCGCCCTGGACCGCATCATCATGACCGAGTACGACGCCCCGGTGGACAACCACGACGAGACGCCCGAGTACGCCGAGGTCGCCGCCGCCTGGCTGCGGGTGACCGGCGAGGACATCTCGGCCGGCAGGCCCCTGTGGGTCAGCTCCTTCACCGACGCCACCCGCCAGGCCGCCGAGTACCGCCGGGGCCGGGTCCTGCTCGCCGGCGACTCCGCGCACATCCACCTGCCCGTGGGCGGCCAGGGCATGAGCGCCGGCATCCAGGACGCGGTCAACCTGGGCTGGAAACTCGCCGCCACCGTCCGCGGATGGGCACCTGAGGACCTGCTGGACACCTACCACGGCGAGCGCCACCCGGTCGGCGCGCGACTGCTGGCCAACACCCGCGCCCAGGGCATGGCCATCTTCGGCGGCGACGAGTCCCAGGGACTGCGCGACCTGTTCGCCGAACTGATCGCCCTCGACGAGGTCAAACGGCACCTGGCCGGCATGATCAGCCACGTCGACATCCGCTACGACCTCGACCCCGGCGGCCACCCGCTGACCGGCCGCCGGCTCCCGCCACGCACCCTCGACACCCGGGGCGGCCCGGTCACCACCCCCGAACTGCTGCACCCGGCCCTCGGCGTCCTGCTCGACCTGTCCGACTCGGCCGGGCTGCGGGCGGCCGCGGCCGGCTGGAAGGACCGGGTCACCACCGTCACCGGCACCCTGCCCTCCCCGGGCGCCTTCGACGGTGTCGCCGCGCTGCTGGTCCGCCCCGACGGATACATCGCCTGGGCGGGCGACGACCCGGCCGGCCTGTCCGCCGCCCTGAACCGCTGGTTCGGCACCCCGGACCTGCCGTAGGGGCCCTCAACGCCCGTCACAGCGGCGCCCATCAACCGAACGTGGGGGATGTATGTCGAACAACACGGAGCCGGCGGATCTCTACCCGGTCATCGAGGAATCCGCCCGGCTGGCGGACGTGACCTGCTCACGGGAGACGGTCTGGCCCATCCTGACCGCCTACCAGGACACACTCGCGCAGGCCGTGGTGGCCTTCCGGGTGGCCACGGGGGAGCGCAACACCGGCGACCTCGACTGCCGGTTCACCATGCTGCCCAAGGACCTGGACCCCTACGCGGTCGCCCTGGCCAACGGCCTGACCGCGAAGACCGGCCATCCCGTCGGCAGCCTGCTGGGGGAACTGCACAGCGCGTTCCCCGTCGAAAGCAGCGGTATCGACTTCGGAGTCGTCGGCGGCTTCAAGAAGACCTGGTCCTTCTTCCCGACCGACGCCCTGCAGTCGCTGTCCGATCTCATCGGGCTGAAGTCACTGCCGGCCGCCGTGGCCGGCAACCTCGACTTCTTCACCCGCCACCAACTGGCCGACAGGGTCAGCCTGGTGGGGATCGACTACCCGAACAGGTCGGTGAACCTGTACTTCGGCGCGGCCCCCGCCCAGACCTTCGAGGCCGAGGGCATCAGGACGATCCTGCACGATGCCGGACTGGCCGCGCCCAGCGAGCGCCTCCTGCGCCTCGGCGCGCAGGCGTTCGGCATCTACGCCACCCTGACCTGGGACTCCCCGAAGGTCGAGCGGATCACCATCGCGGCCATGACACCGGACCCGACGACGCTTCCCGTACGCATCGAACCGAAGATCGAGCACTTCGTGAAGAACGCCCCCTACAGCACCGACGACCGCCAGTTCGTCTACGCGATCACCTCCTCGCCCAAGGGCGAGTACCACAAGCTCCAGTCGTACTACAGGTGGCAGCCGCGCGTGGAGAACGTCCTGCTGGTCTCCGACAACGCCTGACGGCAGCGCCGGACAGCGCGCGAGAGAAGGAAGCCCCCTTGATGGAACCCGTCAACGTCGCCGTCATCTACTACAGCGCGACCGGCAGCGTGCACACCCTGGCGCAGGCCGCCGCCGAGGGCGCGCAGAAGGCCGGCGCCACCGTGCGGCTGCGCAAGGTCCGCGAACTGGCCCCACCGCAGGCCATCGAAGCCAACCCGGCCTGGGCGAAGCACCTGAAGGACAGCGCCGACATCACCGAGGCCGGCCTCGACGACCTCGGATGGGCCGACGCCGTACTGTTCGGCACCCCGACCCGCTTCGGCAACCCCGCCAGCCAGCTCAGGGCGTTCATCGAGACGACCGGCCCGCTGTGGGCCCAGGGCCGGCTCGCGGGCAAGGTGTGCTCGGCCTTCACCGCCTCCAACACCGCCCACGGCGGCCAGGAATCGACCATCCTGGCGCTGTCCAACACCTTCTACCACTGGGGCGGCGTCATCGTGCCCCCCGGCTACACCGACCCCGTCCAGTTCAAGACGGGCAATCCGTACGGGACGTCCCACACGGCCGGCCCGGGCGCGCCCGGCGAGGACACCCTGCACTCCGCCCGCCACCAGGCCAGGCGCGTCGTCGAGATCGCGGCGGCACTCAAGGCCGGCCGCGCGGCCGCCTGAACACCCGCACGCCGCACGCCGCACGCCGCCCGCCCGCCCGGACACGCCCGCCCGGACACGCCCGCCCGGACACGGCCGGCCGCGGGCGCGGGCGCGCCGAACGGCCCCGGGCACCGCACTCCCCGGGGCCGCCGCCGCACCCCCGGCAGCCGCCGCCCCTCCGGTGGCCCGCGCCGCCCGACCGGATCCGCCCGTCCCCGTGACGGGCGGATCCGCACCCCCGTCGACCCCGCAAGGGAGAACCATCGTGAACATCGCGCTGTGGATCGTCGCGGCAGTGCTGGGCGCAGCCTGCCTGGCCGGCGGCGCCATGAAAGTCGTACAGCCCACGCAGAAGCTGGCCGCCGGCGGCTACGGCTGGGTCGACGACTTCGGCTCCGGCCCCGTCAAGGCCATCGGAGCCCTCGAGGTGCTCGCCGGGGTGGGGCTGATCCTGCCCGGCGTGCTCGACGTCGCACCGGTGCTGGTACCGCTCGCCGCCGTGGGACTGGTGCTCCTGATGATCGGCGCGGCCATCACCCACCTGCGCCGCCAGGAGAGCCAGGCCGTCGTGGTGAACGTGGTCCTGCTCGCCGTCGCGGCCTTCGTGGTGTGGGGCCGCCTGGGCCCCTACGCCTTCTGAACCGCAAGGGAGACCCCGATGAAAGGCTCGACTGCCTACCGGTCGATACAAAAGCGCGGTCTGCACATCGGCCTGCTGCCGGCGATGGCCGCGGCGGTGAACCCCTCGACACCGATCACCCTCGACCACGACCTCGACGTCCTGCCCGAGGCGGGACGGCGTCTGACGATCTCCCAGTACGCCGAGCACGTCGACGACCTGGCCGCCCGCCTGTGGGCGGCGGGAGTGCGCCCCGACGAGCGCATCGTGCTCTACAAGAGCGCCAACGCCGACATCTGGATGCTCGCCGCCGCCGCGTCCCGCATCGGCGCGGTGGTCGTCATGCTGTCGCCCGCCCTGGACGCCGTGACCGTCGCCGCCCTGCTCGAGCGGGTGCAGCGGCCGTACCTGCTCACCGACGGCCCCAAGCTCGACCTCCTGGCCGAGGTGCCGCTGGCGGACCTCACCACCCGGGTGATCGCCGTGGGCGACGAACGGCCCGCAACGGTCGCGCTGGCCCGGCTCGCCGGCGCGCCGCGGGTCAGGCCGGTCGTCCGGCCGCTCGACGAGGCCGCCGTGATCACACACACCTCCGGCACCACCGGCATCCCCAAGCTCGTGGTGCACACCCCCCGCACCCAGGGCCGGCGCCTCGTCCCCCAGTGGCGGCTGCTGTCCCTGATGCGCAAGAAGGAGACCGTCGCGATCCACATCCCCTTCGTGCACTCGCGGATGGTCGCGGCGATGTCCCTGGCACTGCTCAAGGAGTTCCCGGTCCTGCTCATGCGGGAACCGGACCCCTCCCACGTGGCCGAGCAGTTCCTGCGCCACCGGCCGGGATTCGTCGAGGCGCTGCCCAACTCCCTGATGGAGTGGGAGGAGCTCACCGAGGACCCGCGCAGGCCCTTCGCCTCGGTGAAGACCTTCAGCAGCACCTTCGACGCCATCCACCCCAGGACGATGAGCCGGCTGCTCAGGGCGTCCGAGCGGCGAGGAGCCCGCTTCTTCCAGATCTACGGGCAGAGCGAGGTCGGCCCGGCCGTCGGCCGCGCCTACTTCCGCCGTTCCGCCCACCAGGCCAACGGCCGCTGCGTCGGCTGGGCCATGCCCGGGGGCGCCGCCAGGGTCCGTGTCGTCAGCCGGGACGGCAGCACGCCGTCGCACCACAACCCGGGCTTCATCGAGGTCGCCTGGGACGGCCTGGCCAAGACCTACTTCGCCGAGCAGGAGCGCTACGACACCAACCGGCACGGCCTGTGGTGGCGGACCGGGGACGTCGGCTACCGCACCAGGTCCGGCTGCCTGCACCTGCTCGACCGGGAGGTGGACATGATCCCCGGGGTGCACAGCTCCCTGGAGGTCGAGGACGTCGTACTGAGCCGCCTGGCCGAACTGAGCGAGCTGGTGGTGGTCCAGGGCCCCGGCTCCCGGCCCGTCCCGGTGATCTGCACCGTCGACGACCGGCCGCTGGACCGCGACCGCTGGCGCGCCGCCGCCGCCGGCTTCCCCCAGCTCGCCGACCCGGTCCAGATCCCGCAGGCCGAACTGCCCCGGACCGCCACCTTGAAGGTGCAGCGCAACGCCCTGGCCCAGCGCGTCAGCCAACAGCCGCACGAGGCGCCCTGAGGCCGTGCCCCGGCCGGACCCGGCGGGCTCCTCCCGCGGCCCCGCGCCACCCACCGCGGTCACGGCACCGGATGCCGGCCGCCGGCGACTCACTCGAAGGGGAACACTGCAATGACGTCACACGCCACACTCGCGCGGTTCCGCGAATACATGGTGGGACCCTCGCGGTTCATGAGCCTGCTGGCCGTTTTCGAGCTGGGCATCGTCGACCGGCTCCGGCAGCACCCCGGCCTGACCGCGGCCGGCCTCGGCGACGCCGTCGGCGCCAAGCCCGACGCGGTCGAACAGCTCCTCTTCCTGCTGGTCAAAGAGGGCTTCGTCGCCTTCGACGAGGACTGCGGCGGCTACCGCCTCGACCAGCTCGCCGACGTCGCCGAGAGCGACCTGAAGCGGGCACTGGCCTATATGAACCTGATCAAGGTCACGGCGCTCAGGCAGCTGTTCCACCTGACCGAGAGCGTACGCACCGGCACGGTCGTCGGCCTGAAGGAGCTGTACGGCGCCGAGGGCACCCTGTACGACGCCGTGGCCGACCACCAGGACCTCAACGACGCCTGGCTGACGCTGATGAACACCGTCACGGCCAACATCGACCCCTGGTTCTTCGCCAACATCGACGTCCCGCCCGGCGCCCGGGTCCTCGACGTCGCCGGGAACACCGGGCTCGGGGCGATCCACACCTACCAGCACAAGGCGTCCCCGGGCCTTCACGTCACCACCTTCGACCTGCCCGAGAAGGAAGGCGAGGCCCTGGCGAACTTCACCGCCCACGGCCTGGCCGAACACCTCTCCTTCATCGGCGGCAACGTCTTCGACGAGATCCCCAAGGGCTTCGACGTCGTGCTGATCAAGCACTTCCTGGACATGTTCGACAAGGCCGACGTGCTGAAGATCCTCGCGGGCGTCCACACCTCGCTCGAGCCCGGGGGACAGGTCAACATCCTGGTGCCGGTCTACCCCGAGGACATCAAGGACGCCGACAACTACAACGTCGACTTCTTCCCGGCCTTCTTCATCGGCGCCGCCATGGGACAGGGCGGCCCGCAGAAGCTGTCGACCTACCAGAGCTGGCTCGAGCAGAGCGGCTTCAAGGTGACCAAGGCGCTGACCAAGGACTCGAGCGAGATTCCGCCGGACGTCATCCCCGTACAGGCCATCCTGTGCGCGACGAAGATTGCGTGATCGGCCGAGCCCGGGCTCCACCCGTCCGTCCGCCCACCACCGCCCTGGAGAGCCATGTCCCGCCGCCTGTGCACCTCGGAGTCCGTGACCGAAGGACATCCCGACAAGATCGCCGGCCAGATCAGCGACACGATCCTCGACGCGCTGCTGCGCCAGGACCCCACCTCGCGCGTCGCCGTCGAGACCCTCATCACCACCGGCCAGGTGCACATCGCCGGCGAGGTGACCACCGGCGCCTACGCCGATGTGGCCACGCTGGTGCGGGAGAAGGCCGTCGGCATCGGCTACGGCTCCTCGGCCAGGAGCTTCGACGGCGCCTCCTGCGGTGTCCCGGTGTCCATCGGCGCACAGTCCTGGGAGCGCACCGACCGCGCCGAAGCCCCGCGCAAGGCGGTGGAGGCGGCCTGACCCGGCGCCGCCGGGAGCCCCCGCAGCCCGGGCCGCGGGGAGCGGCGGTCCCCTCTCCCCTCCTCCCGCCGCTCCCCGCCGTCCGTCCGCCGTACCGGCCGCTGCCCGCCCGCACCGGCAAGAACGTCTCGCCCCGAGGTTCCCCGAGATCCAAGGAGTGCTCCCGTGCGTCTCGCCGTGACCGGATCGATCGCGACCGACCACCTGATGGTGTTCCCCGGGCGTTTCGCCGAGCAGCTGATCGAGGAACAGCTGGAGCGGGTCTCCCTGTCCTTCCTCGCCGACCGGCTCGAGGTGCGCCGCGGCGGGGTCGCCGCCAACATCACCTTCGGCCTGGGCCTGCTGGGCCTTCACCCGCTCCTGATCGGCGCGGCGGGCCTGGACTTCGCCGAGTACGACGACTGGCTGCGCACCAACGGCGTCGACACCGCAGGCGTCCACGTCAGCGAGACCCTGCACACCGCG
The DNA here is from genome assembly GCF_042737375.1 of Streptomyces sp. NPDC060000. NCBI lineage: Bacteria > Bacillati > Actinomycetota > Actinomycetes > Kitasatosporales > Streptomycetaceae > Streptomyces > Streptomyces sp. NPDC060000. The sequence continues at coordinate 31,710 of NZ_JBHWUU010000040.1, read as the reverse complement.
CGCTTCGTGTGCACCACCGACACCGACCACAACCAGATCGCCACCTTCTACGCCGGCGCCATGGCCGAGGCACCCCGCATCGACCTCGCCGCGATCGCCGCCCGCGCCGGCACCCCCGGGCTCGTCCTGGTCGGCGCCGACGAGCCCCGGGCCATGCTGCGCCACACCGCCACCGCCCACCGTCTGCGCATCCCCGTCGCAGCCGACCCCTCCCAGCAGCTCGCCCGCCTCGACCGCCCGCAGGCCCGCCAACTGGTCGAAGGGGCACGCTGGCTGTTCACCAACGAGTACGAGGCCGCCCTCCTGCAGGAACGCACCGGCTGGAGCGAGCACGACCTCCTCGACCGGGTCGGCACCTGGATCACCACCCGGGGCGCCGACGGCGTCTCACTGGCCCGCCGCGGCGAACCCCGGCTGACCGTACCGGCCGTGTCCACCGACAAGATCGCCGACCCCACGGGTGCCGGCGACGCGTTCCGGGCCGGGTTCCTCGCCGGCCAGGCCTGGCAGTGGCCGCACGAACAGGCCGCCCGCCTCGGCTGCGCCCTGGCCGCCACCGCCCTGGAGTCGGTCGGCACCCAGGAGTACAAGCTCCTCGCATCCGACCTGGTCACCCGCATCGGCCAGACGTACGGCCACCAGGCGGCCCGCGCCATCGAGCCGCGGCTGGCAGGTGCGGCATGAGCGCGCCCCGGCGCCGCGCCGCCGCCCTGCGCCAAACACCGGCCACCCGCGTCGTGGTCACCGACGGCGCGATGACCGCCGGGCCGCTGCGGCCCGAGCGGATCGGCGTCCACCTGCCGGAGGAGTTCCAGCTCCACCCCGAGCAGTCCACCGACGCCCTCGTCCTGCACCACCCCCGGACGACGCACTTCAACGCGGGAGGCCGCTCGTGACGACGTTCTCCTTCGAGTTCTTCCCGCCGAAGACGGCCAGGGGCGAGCACACACTGTGGAAGGCGATCCGCCGCATCGAACCGCTGCGGCCCGACTTCGTGTCCGTCACCTACGGCGCGGGCGGCTCGTCGCGGGACCGGACGGTGGCGGTCACCCGCCGCATCGCCGCCGAGACGACGCTGCGCCCCGTCGCCCATCTGACCGCGGTCGGCCACTCGGTGGCCGAACTGCGCCACATCATCGGCCAGTACGCGGACGCGGGCATCCGCGACGTCCTGGTGCTGCGCGGAGACCCGCCGGGCGATCCGAAGGGACCATGGACACCGCACCCGCAGGGCCTGCGCTACGCCTGCGAACTCGTCGAACTGGTCCGCTCGCTGGGCGACTTCAGGATCGGGGTGGCCGCCTTCCCCGAAATGCATCCGCGCTCGGCGGACTGGGACGCGGACATCGCGCACTTCGTCGCCAAGTGCAGGGCCGGCGCCGACTACGCGATCACGCAGATGTTCTTCCGGGTGGGGGACTACCTGCGGCTGCGCGACCGGGTCACGGCCGCCGGCTGCGACATCCCGATCATCCCCGAGGTCATGCCCGCCACCGACCACCGCCAGATCGCCCGCTTCGCCGAACTGTCCGACGCCGCCTTCCCCGCCGGCCTCGCGGCCCGCCTGTACGCGGCCCGCGACAACGCGGCCGACGGCCACCGCATCGGTGTCGAGTACGCCACCGCCATGGCAGACAGCCTCCTCGCCGAGGGCGCCCCCGGACTGCACTACATCACCCTCAACAAGTCCACCGCGGCCCTGGACATCCACCGCCACGTACTGGCTTCCCGACCCGCGAGGATCCTCAATGCCTGCTGAGTCCGCAGATTTCAAGGTCGCCGATCTCTCCCTGGCCGTCTTCGGCCGTAAGGAGATCACCCTTGCCGAGCACGAGATGCCCGGCCTGATGGCGATCCGCAAGGAGTACGCCGAGGCCCGGCCGCTGGCCGGGGCCCGGGTCACCGGTTCCCTGCACATGACGGTGCAGACGGCCGTGCTGATCGAGACGCTGGTCGCCCTGGGCGCCGAGGTCCGCTGGGCGTCGTGCAACATCTTCTCGACCCAGGACCACGCGGCCGCCGCCGTCGCGGTCGGTCCGGACGGCACGCCCGACGACCCCCGCGGTGTTCCGGTCTTCGCCTGGAAGGGCGAGACGCTGGAGGAGTACTGGTGGTGCACGGAGCAGGCGCTGACCTGGCCGGACAGTCCGACCGGCGGCCCGAACATGATCCTCGACGACGGCGGTGACGCCACGCTGCTGGTCCACAAGGGCGTTGAGTACGAGAAGGACGGCAAGGTCCCCCCGGTCGACACGGCCGACAACGACGAGCACCGCGTCGTCCTGGAGCTCCTCAACCGCACCATCACCGACGGCTCGCGGAAGTGGACGCGGCTGGCCTCGGAGATCCGCGGTGTGACCGAGGAGACCACGACGGGCGTGCACCGCCTGTACGAGATGCAGCGTGACGGTGTGCTGCTGTTCCCGGCGATCAACGTCAACGACGCGGTGACGAAGTCGAAGTTCGACAACAAGTACGGCTGCCGGCACTCCCTGATCGACGGCATCAACCGCGCCACCGACGTCCTCATCGGCGGCAAGACCGCGGTCGTCTTCGGCTACGGCGATGTCGGCAAGGGCTGCGCGGAGTCGCTGCGCGGCCAGGGCGCCCGGGTCATCGTCACCGAGATCGACCCGATCTGCGCGCTCCAGGCGGCGATGGACGGCTACCAGGTCACCACCTTGGACGAGGTCGTCGAGACGGCCGACATCTTCGTCACCACGACCGGCAACAAGGACATCATCCTGGCCGCCGACATGGCGCGGATGAAGCACCAGGCCATCGTCGGCAACATCGGCCACTTCGACAACGAGATCGACATGGCCGGCCTCGCGCAGATCCCCGGCATCGTCAAGGACGAGGTCAAGCCGCAGGTCCACACCTGGACGTTCCCCGACGGCAAGGTCCTCATCGTGCTCTCCGAAGGCCGCCTGCTGAACCTGGGCAACGCCACCGGCCACCCCTCGTTCGTGATGTCCAACTCCTTCGCGGACCAGACACTGGCCCAGATCGAACTGTTCACCAAGCCCTCGGAGTACCCCACCGACGTCTACGTGCTGCCCAAGCACCTCGACGAGAAGGTCGCCCGCCTCCACCTCGACGCACTCGGCGTCAAACTCACGACGCTGCGCCCCGAGCAGGCCGCATACCTCGGCATCGCGGCCGAGGGCCCCTACAAGCCGGACCACTACCGCTACTGAGCACCACGCGGGCCCGTACCACCGGCCCCTGTCCACCCGGACGCCGAGAACGACGCGTGGAGGAACCATGTCGGCAACTGCGCAACTGGCGGATCTGTACGCCCGCGTCGAGGCATCAGCGGGGCTGCTGGGCGTGACGTGCTCGCGGGCGAAGGTCTGGCCCATCCTGGCCGCCTACGAGGACGCCCTCCCGCAGGCCGTGATCGCCTTCAGGGTGGCGACCGACGCCCGCCACGAAGGGGAGTTCGACTGCCGCTTCACGCTCCCCGGCGACATCGACCCCTACGCCCGCGCCCGCTCCCACGGCCTCCTGACAGCGACCGGGCATCCCGTGGACGCCCTGCTCCCGGACATCCGCCGGCGCTGTGCCGTCGACAGCCACGGCGTCGACTTCGGAGTCGTCGGCGGCTTCAGGAAGATCTGGGTGTACTTCCCCGGCGACGACTTCCAGAGCCTGGCCCAACTCACCGGCATCGCCTCGATGCCCCGCAGCCTGGCGGCGAATCTCCCCTTCTTCGCCGACCGGGGCCTGGAGGACCGGGTGGACGTCATCGGGATCGACTACCCCAGCAGGACGGTCAACCTGTACTTCACCGCCATCCCGGACGCCCTGCGTGCACCGGACGCCGTCCTGACGATGCACCGCGACATCGGCATACCGCGGCCCAGCGAGCAGATGCTGAAGTTCTGCGCGAAGGCGTTCGGGATCTACGTCACCCTGAACTGGGAGTCGGCGAGGATCGAGCGGATCGCCTTCGGGGTGAAGACCCGCGACCCGCTGTCGCTGCCCGCCCGGCTCGGCCCGAGGATCGAACAGTTCGTCAGAAGCCTCCCCTACGGCGCCGACGATCCCAAGATGGTCTACGCGGCCATGACCTCGAGGGGCGAGGAGTACTACAAACTCCAGTCCTACCTCCGGTTCCGGCCCCGCAGCCGGCTGGACCTGATGCCGTCGGCCGACACCGCCGCCCCGCCGCCGTCGCCGTCCCGCGCGTAGCGACGGCGCCCCCATGACATCGACACCCGCCCGTCCGGGCGCCCACAGCCGTCCCGACGCTCCCCCCTTCCGCTTCAGCCGCATGGAGAGCCTCCTGCGCGGGCCCGCGGTCCGCGGCGTGAGCGTGGACGGCGTCGGCGCGCACTTCGTCACCGACCCCGTCCTGGTCCGCGACATCCTGGTCAAGGACAGCAAGAACTACGCGAAGGGCGAACTCTTCCAGAAGGCCAGGAACCTCAGCAGGGCCGGGATCCTCGCCGAGGACGAGTCCGTGCACCGCTACTACCGCCGGCTGGCACATCCCCACCTGCGGTCGGCGACCGTCGACGACTACGCCCCGCTCATGCGGGAGATCGCCCGAGACGCGGTGCTCTCCTGGCGCGCGGAACAGCGCGTGGACGTCCAGGCCGAGATGTGCCGGATCGCCGGCGCGGTGGCCCTGAACACGCTTTTCAACGGTCTGCCGCCCCAGACGTCGGCCCTGCTCACCGAACGCCTCGCCCTCCTGTCCTGGGAAATGATCAGAAAGCCGCTCTACGGGAAAGCGGCCGCCCGCGCGCAGCGCCGGCAGTGCGCCGGCCGGCTCCTGCGGGCCCGCGAGGACTTCCGCCGCACGCTCGCCGCCTGCCTGACCGGCCGGCCGGGAACCCCGGCACCCGCGGCCGGCTATCTCTCGGCGCTCCGACCGCAACTGCACCGGGACGGGCCCGCCCTGACGCCGGAGCAGATGTGCGACGAGGCGGTCATGATGCTGACCGCCGGCACGGTCACCACGGCCTCCGTGCTGTCCTGGGCCCTGTACGTGATCTCCCAGGAGCCCCTGATCGAGGAGAAGGTCCTCAAGGACACGGCAGGCGACGCGGACGCGGACGCCCTGCACGGCACCGCGCACGGGCACTGCCCGGCCGGCTACACCGTCCGGTTCCTGACGGAGGTCCTGCGGCTCTACCCGCCCGTGTGGATCACCTGCCGCAAGACCCTTTCGGCCGTCACCCTGGGCGCTCACCCACTGCCCGCCGGCACGCACGTGCTGTTCAGTTCGTACCTCCTGCACCGCGACCCCGACCGCTACCGCGACCCCCACCGGTTCGATCCGGACCGCTGGCTGTCGACGCGCCCGGCCATGGGCGACTCCTCCTTCATCCCCTTCGGGGTGGGGGCCAAGGGATGCATCGGGGAGTCCTTCGCCTGGAAGGAACTCGAGATCGTCCTCGGCGCGGTGATCCAGGAATGGCAGCTGAGCGTCGAGCCGGGCAGCCGCATCCGCAAAGCGCCGCACACCACCCTGCATCCGCGCCGGCTGCTCATGATCCCCCGGCCGCGATAGACCCCGCCCCGCCCCGTACCGACACCGATACCGATACCGACACCGATACCGACACCGACACCGATACCGACAGGAGTGCCGTCATGCCGACCCCGACCCCGGCCCCGACGCCGTACGCGCACACGGCCGACCTCGTCACCCGGGCCTGGCGCGAAGCCTCCTGCATGGCGGGCGCCGGCCCGGACGCCGCCGCCCACCGTCCGCCCGGCGATCTGACGGCCGCCGCCCTGCGCGCGCACCGCACACTGTCGGCCGGACTCGGGCACACCGTCGCGTTCACCGCGCTCGGGCCGCGCGGCGACGGAGTGCGGGGCCTGGCGGCCTTCCTCGCGGTGTACGCCGCCCAGCAGCAGAGCGCGCAGCGTCCGGCCGCGGCTGCCTGAGACACACCCGAACCATCCGGCCTCCCCGGCCGTGCCCGAACCATCCGGCCTCCCCGGCCGTGCCCGAACCATCCGGCCTCCCCGGCCGTGCCCGAACCATCCGGCCTCCCCGGCCGTGCCCGAACCATCCCGCCTCCCCGGCGCGGCCCACGACGGCCGCCCGGAACCCGCGGGCAGCCGCCCCCCGCTCGACCGGCCCGACCACCGGCCGTCCAAGCGGATCGAAGGACGCATTCCCGCGTCCGTGGTGACACGGACCGGATCCGACAAGAGGAGAGTCATGCCTGGTGCAAGCACATCCTGGGCGCGGGCCGTCGTGGTCGCCGCGGCCGCGGCCGGCCTCACGGCGACCGCGGTCCCCGGCCAGGCCGCGCCCGGGGCCGTGCCGGCCGCGCACCCGCCGGCCGTGGTCGTGGCGAGCGGCCTGCACAACCCGCGTGACGTCCAGCTCCAGTCCGACGGCTCGCTCCTGGTCGCGGAGGCCGGCAGCGGTCCCGCCACCGCCTGCACGACGCCGGGTACCCGGTGCTTCGGCTTCAGCGGCTCCCTGTACCGCGTCACAAGCCGTACCCGGGGCCGTGTCGTCACCGGCCTGCCCTCCGAGATGGGCGTGCGCGCCGACGGCACCACCGCGGTCAACGGAGCGATCCAGGCCGAAGCCGCCGGGGCAGGCACCTACCGGGTGGTCTACGGCCTGAACGGCACCCCCCAGATCCGCGCGGCACTCGGCGCGGGCGGCGAGGCGTTCGGCACGCTGAGCACGGCCGACGGCACGATCCTGGGCGACCTGGCCGCGCACGAGGGCCGCTACGACCCCGACTCCGTCCTCGGCAACAACGAGGTCTTCTCCAACCCGCACCACTTCGTCAGGGACGGCCACGACTTCCTGGTCACCGACGCCGCCGCCAACGACCTGATCCGGATCCGCCCCGACGGCACCACCGAGACCGAGTTCGTCTTCCCCGACAACACCGCGCCGGCCGCCCCTTCGGACACCGGGACGACGACGCCGGCCGGCCGGCTCCAGGCGGTCCCGACCGGCATCGTGCGCGGCCGGGACGGCGCCTTCTACCTCGCCGACATGAGCGCCATGCACGAAGGACTCAGCCGTATCTGGCGCTACGTACCGGGCCGCACGCCGACCGTCCTGGCCACCGGCCTGACCGACGTCACCGACCTCGCCCTGGACCCGCGCGGCAACCTGATCGCCCTGTCCTACGGCACCAGGACCGGAACCCCGCCGGCCGACTCCGGGCCCGGAGCCCTCACCCGCATCGACACCAGGACGGGCGCCACCACCACCCTCGACACCGGCAACCGCCTCAAGGAGCCCGCCGGCCTGGCCGTCGCCCCCGACGGCGCCGTCTACGTCACCAACCACACACTGGGCACCGACGGCGAGCTCCTGAAGTTCCCCGCCCGCCGGTAGCCCCGTCATGGAAGACGTCATACGGCAGATCCGCATCCGCGGCGCCCTCCAGCAGCCCCCATGGAGCGACCGCCGGCAACTGGCCGGCGTGGGCGAGGAACTCGCCGCCCGCCCCGCCCTCGTACAGGCCCACGACGCGGCCGCGCTGCGCTCCCTGCTGGCACAGGTGGCGCTCGGCGAGGCCCTGGTGGTGCAGGGCGGCGACTGCGCCGAGGACCCGCGCGAATGCACCCGCGAACACGTCACCCGCAAGGCGGCCCTGCTCGACCTGCTCGCCGGCACCCTCGGCCTGATCACCGGCAAACCCGTCGTGCGCGCCGGACGCATCGCCGGGCAGTTCGCCAAGCCCCGCTCCCGGCCCACCGAAACCATCGACGGCGTCGAACTGCCCGCCTTCCGGGGCCACATGGTCAACAGCCCCGCACCGGATGCGGAGAGCCGCCGGCCCGACCCCTTGCGCATCCTCACCGGATACATGGCCGCCAGCGACATCGTCGGCCACCTGGGCTGGCGCGAGCGCGCCGCCGGACACGCCGTCGCCCAGCCCCCGGTGTGGACCAGCCACGAGGCACTGCTCCTCGACTACGAGATCCCCATGCTGCGCACCGACGAGGCGGGACGGCCGTTCCTGGGCTCGGCCCACTGGCCCTGGATCGGCGAGCGCACCCGCCAGGTCGACGGCGCCCACGTCACCCTGCTCGCCCAGGTGAGCAACCCGGTCGCATGCAAGATCGGCCCCACCACGCGCCCCGGCGACCTGCTCGCCCTGTGCGAACGGCTCGACCCGTGGCGCGAACCCGGACGGCTCACCCTCATCGCCCGCATGGGAGCCGACACCGTCACCGACCGGCTGCCACGCCTGGTCGAAGCCGTCCGCGGCGCCGGCCACCCCGTCGTCTGGCTCACCGACCCCCTGCACGGCAACACCGTCACCGCACCCGGCGGCCACAAGACACGGCTCGTCACCACCGTCTCGCTCGAGGTCTCCCGCTTCGTGGCAGCCGTGCGCACCGCGGGCGGCACCGCCGGCGGACTGCACCTGGAGACCACCCCCGACCCCGTCACCGAATGCGCCTCCACCGAGGCCGCACTCGACGCTGTCGGCGAGCACTACACCTCGACCTGCGACCCCCGCCTCAACCCCGGCCAGGCCGTGTCGGTGGTCTCGTCCTGGACCGCCCGAGCCAAGGAAGCCAAGCCATGACCGGCATACCCCCCATCGCCCCCTACCCGCTGCCCGGCGAAGACGACCTGCCCGCGGCCGCCGTGGACTGGACCGCCGAACCCGGCCGGTCGGTCCTCCTCCTGCACGACATGCAGCGCTACTTCCTCGAGCCGCTCCCCGGCAGCCTGCGCCAGGACCTGATCCGCACCACCGCGCAGCTGCGCGAGCGCTGCGCCGCGCTCGGCGTCCCGGTCGCCTACACCGCCCAGCCCGGCGGCATGAGCGACCAGCAGCGCGGCCTGCTCAAGGACTTCTGGGGCCCGGGCATGCGACCGGAACCGCAGGACCGCGAGATCACCGGCGCCCTCGCACCGGCCGACGGCGACTGGCTGCTCACCAAATGGCGCTACAGCGCGTTCTTCCGCACCGACCTGCTGCGGCGGATGCGCGCCGAGGGCCGCGACCAGCTCGTGCTGTGCGGCGTCTACGCCCACGTCGGCGTGCTGGCCACCGCGGTCGACGCCTTCACCCACGACATCCAGCCGTTCCTCGTCGCGGACGCCACCGCCGACTTCTCCCGGGACCACCACCGCCGCGCCCTCACCCACGCGGCCGAACTGTGCGCCCTCGTCACCACGGCCAAGGCGGTCTTCGCCTGATGGCCGGCGACCTGCTGGACACCGTGCTGAACGGACAGCCGCAGCCGTACGCCCTGCTGCACCGGCCCGCGACCGGACCCGGCGTCATCGAGGTCCTGACCGGCCCGGTGTCCCTGCCCGCCACCCTCGCCGACATCGCGCTGCCCCCGCCCCCGCCCCCCGGCACCGGCGCACACCACGAGGTCCTCGTCGTCGTCCCCTACCGCCAGCTCACCGAACGCGGCTTCACCTGCGCCGACGACGGCACCCCGCTGGTGGCGATGACCGTCACCGGCCATCAGCGGCTGCCGCTCACCGAGGCGCTCGCGCGCATCCCCCGCACCGCGACCCCGCTGGCGGGCGGCGCCTTCGACCTCGACGACACCGCCTACGAGGACGTGGTGCGCCGCGTCGTCAAGGAGATGATCGGCACGGGGGAGGGAGCGAACTTCGTCATCAAGCGCACCTTCGTCGCCGACATCACCGACCACGGCCCGCACAGCGCCCCGGCCCTCTTCGGCCGCCTCCTGCAACGCGAGTGCGGCGCCCACTGGACCTTCCTCATCCACACCGGCACCCGCACCCTGGTCGGCGCCTCGCCCGAGCGGCACATCAGCCTCGAAGGCGGCACGGCCGTCATGAACCCGATCAGCGGAACCTACCGCTACCCCTCGCGCGGCCCCACGCTCGAGGGCGTGCTGGCCTTCCTCGACGACGCCAAGGAGACCGACGAGCTGTACATGGTCCTCGACGAGGAACTCAAGATGATGACCCGGATCTGCGACAGCGGCGCCCGCGTCACGGGCCCCTACCTGAAGGAAATGGCCAGGGTCGCGCACACCGAGTACTTCATCGAGGGGCACACCGACCACGACGTGCGCGACATCCTGCGCGCGACGATGTTCGCGCCCACCGTCACCGGAAGCCCGCTGGAGAGCGCCTGCCGGACCATCCACCAGTACGAGCCGGGCGGCCGCGGCTACTACAGCGGTGCCGCGGCGCTCATCGGGCGCGACGCCGACGGCGGGCGCGTCATGGACTCCGCGATCCTCATCCGCACGGCGGACATCTCCGCCAAGGGCCGCGTCGGCATCGGCGTGGGCGCCACGATCGTGCGCCACTCCGACCCCGCAGGCGAAGCCGCCGAGACCCGCGCCAAGGCGGCGTCACTGGTCGCCGCCCTGGACGGCGAGCCGGAGCAGCGCTTCGCCGGCCACCCCCGCGTGCGCCGGGCACTGGAGCGGCGCAACGACACGCTCGCCGGCTTCTGGCTGGCCGGCCCCGCGGCCGGCGCGCACCAACCCTCCGCCGCGCACCAACCCTCTGCGCACCAACCCTCCGCGCCACCGGACCTGCTCGCCGGGCACAGCGTTCTGGTCGTGGACGCGGAGGACACCTTCACCTCCATGCTCGAACAGCAACTGCGCTTCCTGGGACTGCGGGTGACGGTCCGCCGGTTCGACGAACCGTACGCCTTCGAGGGCCACGACCTGGTCGTGATGGGCCCGGGACCGGGCGATCCGCAGCTGAGGGCCCACCCCAGGATGCGCCACCTGCACACGGCCGTGGACACGCTGCTGCGCGAACGCCGCCCGTTCCTCGCCGTGTGCCTGAGCCACCAGATCCTCGGACTGCGCCTCGGCCTGCCCCTGCGCCGCAGGGACGTACCCCACCAGGGCGTGCAGCAGCGGATCGACCTGTTCGGCGCCGCCGAACACGTCGGCTTCTACAACACCTTCGCGCTCGTCGGCGAGCACGACGCGTTCACCGCGCACGGCGTGGGCCCGGTCCGGCTGAGCCGGGACCCGGCCACCGGCGAGGTCCACGCGCTGCGCGGCCCGCACTTCGCCTCCCTGCAGTTCCATCCGGAGTCCGTGCTCACCGCGGGCGGCCCCCGCATCCTGGGCGCGGCCCTGGCCGGCCTGCTCGCCCCGGCAGTGACACCGGCCGCGGCCTGACCGGCGCGGCCTCCCTCCCAAGAGCCGCCGGACCGGCGCCCACCTCGAGCGCCGTGCCCGGCCGCGGCCGCCCGACGGGCACCCGACCGGTGTCCGCAACGGCACGCACCCCCCTGCCGCCGCACCAGGCACCCGACCGGTGCCTGGCCGGCGCGCAGGCCACCCCACTTTTTTTTCCGCGACGAACGAGAGAAGCCGATGCACACCTACGTCGTCGTCGACGCGTTCGCGCGACAACCCCTCACCGGCAACCCGGTCGCGGTGTTCCTCACCGGCGACGACCTGAGCGCCCACCAGATGCAGCGCATCGCACGGGAGATGAACCTCTCGGAGACCACGTTCGTCCTCGCGCCCCGCCACGACGGTGACGACGCACATGTGCGGATCTTCACCCCCGTCAACGAACTCCCCTTCGCAGGACACCCGTTGCTCGGCACCGCCATCGCCCTGGCCGCCCGCACCGGCGCGGGCCGGCTGCGGATCGGGACCGCCATGGGCACCGTCCCCTTCCAACTCCAGCACCTGGACAAGACGGTCGTCTCGGCCCGGATGCGCCAGCCGGTACCCGTGTGGGAGCCCTTCGACCGCACCGGCGAACTCCTCGACGCACTCGGCGTGGGCGCCTCGGTACTCCCCGTGGAGATCTACCGCAACGGTCCCCGGCACGTCCTCGTCGGCCTCGACAGCGTCGACGCCCTCTGCGGGCTGGACCCCGACCACCGCGCCCTGTCCCGCTTCCCCGACCTGGCCGCCAACTGCTTCGCCGGAGCGGGCTCCTCCTGGCGCAACCGCATGTTCTCGCCCGCGTACGGCGTCGTGGAGGACGCCGCCACCGGCTCCGCCGCCGGGCCCCTCGCCATCCACCTCGCCCGGCACGGCCTTGGCGCCTACGGGCGGCCCGTCGAGATCACCCAGGGCGTCGAGATCGGCCGCCCCTCGCTCATGGGCGCGCTCGTCCACGGCGAGGGCGAGCGGGTCGACTCCGTCGAGGTCTCGGGCTGCGGTGTCGTCGCCCTCGAAGGACTGCTTCATGTCTGACCCAACTCCCTCGCACCCCACCGGCCCGGCCACCACTGGTCCGGCCACCACCGGCGCCGCGTCCCGCGCGGGCTCGGCCCGTTCCGAGTCGCTCACCGCCACCACCGAGGTGGACTTCCCCGAGTTCCGCACACCGCCCGGCGAGCCGATGGAACTGCTCGCCTCCTGGCTGCGCGCCGGCGAGACCCTCGGGGTGCGCGAGCCGCGCGCGCTGGCCCTGGCCACCGCCGACACCCGAGGCCGCACCTCCTCCCGCATCGTGACCCTCACCGCGGTCACCGACGCCGGGCTGGTCTTCCTGACCCACGCCGACAGCCGCAAGGGCCGCGAACTGGCCGAGAACCCCTGGGCGTCCGGCGTCCTGTACTGGAGGGAGACCAGCCAGCAGATCACCGTGGCGGGTCCCGTGCGCCGGCTCTGCGACGCCGAGGCACAGGCCCGCTGGTTCGCACGGCCCGTGTTCACCCACGCCATGAGCACCGCGTCCCGGCAGAGCCGGCCGCTGGAGGACCTCGGCCACGTCGACCGGCTGCGGGCCGAGGCCCGCGCGCTCGGCGAGCCGCAGCGCCCGCTGCCGTGCCCCGCGCCCTTCGCGGCCTACCGGCTCGCCCCCGAGTCGGTGGAGTTCTGGGCCGACGGCACCGACCGGCTGCACGAACGGCTGCGCTACGACCGCACCGGCCCCGGCTGGCGGAGCAGCCGCCTCCAGCCCTGACCCTTCGCCCTGCCCGCGCCCAGTAGCGCGCCGGGTGCGTGCCGGGCGGCCACCGGGCCGTCAGCCGGCCACGACCGCCTCGACGACCGACGCGTGCGAGGAGGCGTCCAGGACACGGGTGACCGCGAAGCCCGCCGCCGTCAGCAGCGTCTCGTACTCCGCGCGGGTGCGGCCCCGGCCGTTGAGGACCGTCATCATCAGCACGTCGCCGGTCTTTCCGGCGTGCGGCTCGTTGCCCGCCGGGATCAGGGCATTGATCACCAGCAGCCGCCCGTGCGCGGGCATCGCCGCACGGCACGTGCGCAGGATCCGCACGCACGCCTCGTCCGGCCAGCTGGCCAGCACATGCTTGAGCAGGTAGAGATCGGCGCCCGGCGGCACCCGGACGAAGAAGTCCCCGGCCTCGGCGCTCCAGCGCCCGGCCAGCTCAGGGACGTCGAGGACGTGCCCGGCCACCACCGACTCCAGGTCGAACAGGGTGCCCGTCATGTGCGCGTTCTGCCGCAGGACCGCCCGCAGCAGACCGCCGCGCCCGCCGCCCACGTCGACGGCGCTGTGGAACGCCGAGAAGTCGAAGGCCTCCACGACGCCGTTGCTGAGCGCTTCGGAGAACGCGGCCATGCTGGAGTTGAAGGCCCGGCTCAGTTCCGCATCGGCGGCGACATGGTCGTAGAAGGGGACGCCGAAGACGTTCTCGAAGGCGGTGGTGCCGGTGCGTACCGCCTCGTGGAGCTGGGCCGCCGACTGCCAGAAGGCCGGCTCGCCGCGCACCATGACATAGTCGCGCAGCGACTGCTCGCTGTCCGTGCGCAGCGGCTGCGCCAGCGCGGTGAGATGGAAGCGGCCCTCGTCGTCCTCGCGGAAGACACCCTTGGTCGCCAGGAACCGCAGCAGCCGGTACAGGTGCGGGCCGTTGAGCCGCGCGGCCCCGGCGAGCTCGTCGGCCGTGCGCGGGCCGGCCGCCAGGTGGTCGGCGATGTTGAAGCGCGCGGCGCTGTGCAGGGCCGCCGAGTACAGGTATCCCAGGGACAGTTCGAGCAGCTCGTCGGTGACGTGCCCGGAGCCGGCCGGGGGAGTGGGGGGTTGCGGCCCCGGGTGCGTGCCGTGCGCGGTGCTGGACGTCTTCGAGACCTCCGCGGCCTCGTGCCGAACGCCTGCCATCGGTGAGGTGTCCCCTCTGTCGTCCCCTGCGGGGTACCGGAGCGCACCGCTCGTGCGCGGGCCCGGCCTGGGCGGCCCAGTCTGCGGGCGGCGCGTCGCATCCGGCTCGAGCCCCGCTCGGGTACCCGCGGGCCCGCCCGGGCGCGTATCCGGGCGCGTCCGGGGTCGAGCGTGCGTCGACCCGGCGCCGAGTGCCGCCCGCGATGATTCCCCTCGTCCGTCGATCGCGTCCGATCGCTTCTCGTCGCCTCCGATCAGGTCCGATCGCGTCCGCTACCGCGCCGCAAGGGGAACCCATGGCCGACACGGCACCGCACGGCTTCACCGACGCCGCCGAACGGCGCAGGAAGAACCGTGCCACCGTCGAGAAATACCTGGCGGACACGACGGGCCCGGCCCGTCTGCACCGGCACGAACTGTTCGCCGAGCACGGCAGCGGCGGCCTGTGGACCAACGACACCGGCCGGCCCCTGATCATCAAGGGCCGGGACCGGCTGCGCGAGCACGGCGCCTGGTCGCTCGCCTGCTTCCCCGACTGGGAGTGGTACAACATCCAGATCTTCGAGACGCAGGACCCGGACTTCTTCTGGGTCGAGTGCGACGGCCACGGAAAGATCCGCTTCCCGGGCTATCGGGAGGGCTACTACGAGAACCACTTCCTGCACTCCTTCGCGCTCGACGACGGAAAGATCGTGCAGAACCGCGAGTTCATGAACCCCTTCGAGCAACTGCGCGCGCTGGGCATCGCCGTGCCGCGGATCGAGCGCGAGGGGATCCCCACGTGAACGCGTCAGGCACACCCGAGGCAGGCACACCCGAGGCAGGCACACCCGAGGCAGGCACACCCGCAGCAGGCACACCCGCAGCAGGCACACCCGAGCCGGGACGCCCCGCGGCCGGCCGGCGCCATGTCCTGGGCGCCGCCATGGCACTCACCGCCGCGGGCCTGACCGGGGTCTCGCTGATGCCCCTGATCGCCGCCCGCCGCGCCGAGGCCGCCGACACCCCCGCCCCGACCGGCACCGCCGCGCCGGCCGTCGAGCTGTTCCAGGTGCCCCTGCCCCTGATACCGGTGGCCCGGCCGGTCTCCACCGACGGCGGCACCGACACCTACGAGATCACCACCCGCACGATCACCAAGGAGATACTGCCCGGCCTCCCGACCGAACTGCTCACCTACGACGGCCAGTTCCCCGGCGCGACGATCAGGGCACGCAGCAACCGCCCCGTCGTCATCGTCCAGCACAACGGCCTGGACGTGCCCATCTCCCGCCACCTGCACGGCGCTTCGGTGCCCCCGGACAGCGACGGCGGCCCGATGGACACCATCGCCCCCGGCGACACCCGCGTCTACCGCTACCCCAACAGGCAGCCGCACGCCTCGCTCTGGTACCACGACCACGCCCACCACACGGAGTCGGAGAACGTCTACCGGGGCCTGCACGGCAGCTACCTCCTGACCGACCGCACCGAGGCCGCCCTGCCACTGCCCAAGGGCCGCTACGACGTGCTGATCGCCCTGCGTGACGCGGACTTCGACGCGACGGGCCGGCTCGTCTACGCCATGAGCGACCGCAACCGCAACACCCTCCTGGTCAACGGCGCCCCCTACCCGTACTTCGAGGTCGCCGCCCGCAAGTACCGGCTGCGCTTCGCCAACACCTCCAACATGCGCTTCTTCGAACTGCGCCTCGCCGACGGCGGCGACCTGATCCAGATCGGCTCCGACGGCGGACTGCTGCCGGGCCCGGCCACCGTCAAGTCGCTCTACCTGTCCTCGGGCGAACGCGCCGACGTCGTCATCGACTTCTCGCGCTACCCGGTCGGCAGCCGGATCGTCCTGCAGAACACCGCGGGCCGCGGCCCCGCCGAGCAGGTCGGGCAGGTGATGCGCTTCGACGTCACCCGCACCGCCGACGACCCCTCCCGCGTCCCGGCCAAGCTGCGCACCCTGCCACCGCTGCCCGAACCCACGGCCGGCCGCACCGTCGTGCTGCGCATGGACGAGGACGGCCGCGCCGACCCGCAGGCCTACATCGACGACAGGGTGTACGACCCCGGGCGCGTCGACGCCGTGATCCGCCACGGTGCCAGCGAGGTGTGGACGGTCACCAACACCAACACCAAGGCCGCGCACAACTTCCATATGCACCTGGTGCAGTTCCGGGTGCTGGAGCGTGGCGGGGCAGCCCCCGGGCCCGCGGAATCGGGCCTGAAGGACACGGTCGTGCTCCAGCCGGGGGAGACGGTCAGGCTGCAGGCGACCTTCGACACCTACGCCGGGCAGTTCGTGTACCACTGCCACATGCTCGACCACTCGGCGATGGGCATGATGGCGACCATGAAGATCGGCTGAACACCGGCCGGGCGGCTACTTGGACGCGGTCAGCAGATACTCGTGCGAGCGGTTCGTCGCCAGGGGGTCGGTGCCGCCGACCGGGCGGTCGTAGAGGTGGACGCGTTCGTCGCCGAGGGTGAGATGGCGGCCCAGCACCCGGGCCGCGTCCCACGCCAGGGGGACGAACACGCCGTCGACGCGGCGGTTCTGCACGGCGATCACCGCCCTCGCGCCCGGCCGCATCACCTTGGCGATCGCCCCGAACGCCTCGTCGAGCGCGCCGAGATACACGTCGTACCCGCGCAGGGCGTACATCTGGCCGGGGTCGGCGGAGTCCGTGTCCAGGCCGGTTCCGAAGTACGGCAGATCGCACAGGACCAGGTCCACCGAGTCCGCCTCGAGCGGGAGGCTGCGCGCGTCGCCGCACAGCATCTCCTGGCCCGGGTACGCCTTCAGGCGCTGTCGGGCCTGCCGGGCGCGCTCGGGGTTGACCTCGATGCCGATGCCGCGCCGGCCCTCCACCGAGCAGGCCACGAGCGTCGTGCCCCAGCCGGCGAACGGGTCCAGCACCAGATCGCCCGGGGCGCTCAGTTCACGCACCAGCGGCCGCAACTGGCTGACCAGGCCGCACTGTCCGGCCCCCTCGGGCAGGGCGTGCTCGGCTTCCTCTTCCGGCACTATCCACCAGCTCTTGACTCCCACGCTCAACCTCTCCCGTCCGTCGCCGAGTTGTACGCCGTCATCGCACGAGACCTTCGTCGCGCTGTTCCCGGCGCGGCCCGCCACGCCGCTTCGCCTCCGCCCGCTTGGCCGCCGCCTGCCTGGCCGCGGCCCGTTCCTGTTCGGGCAGCGGGTGCACGGCCGCCTGCGGCAGCCGGTCCTCCAGGGCGAGGACACCCAGCGCCGAGGCCGTCACGCCGGCGGCCAGCAGCAGCCACATGCCGGTCGCCGACACCGACAGCAGGGCGGTCAGGACCGCCGGCGCCAGCGCGATGGGGACCGCCCAGGACAGCTGGTAGACCGCCATGTGCCGGCCGCGGGTCTCCTCGGGGGCCGCGTTGGCCACCAGCGCCGACGCCGTCGCGCCGTGCAGCAGTTCCCCGGCGGTGAACAGGGCGGTCGCCCCGAACACCCCGATGAGCAGCACCGTGTCGTTCGACAGGGCGCTCAGGACGGCGTACACGAGGAAGGACAGGGCGAACACCGCGGCCCCCGAGGACACCGCGCGGGTGCGCCGGCAGCGGACCAGGGCCCGGGTCACCGGGATCTGCAGCAGGGCGATGCCGGCGGTGTTCACCGCGTACAGCACACCCACCAGCGAGTCCGAGGCGTCCAGCTCCTGGGTGAGGTACACCGGCAGGCTCACCGACAGGATCATGTAGCCGAAGGCAGTGGGGATGTTGAGCAGGCTCAGCGCCAGGAACGCGCGGTTGCGCATCACCAGGCGGTAGCCGCCCGCGCGGGAGGCCCGGGGCCCGCCCGGCGCGCCGGTGCGGCCGGTGGGGATGGAGCCGATGCACAGCGCGGCCGCGAGACAGCCGGCGGCGGCACCGAGCACGATCACGTGGTAGGCCGAGTCGCTGTCCAGTGCGAGGACCGCGCCCGCCAGCAGACCGCCGGCCCCCAGGCCGGCGTTGCGCAGGCTGCGCTGGGCGGCCAGCAGCGTGTCGCGTTCGCGCCCCTGCACGATCTCCGCGACGAAGGACTGGATGGACGGCGGGTAGGCCATGTCGCCGAACGCGACCAGCAGGACCACCGCGAACATGACGGTGCCGTCGGTGACCAGCGGGTAGAGGCAGAACCCGGCCGCGCGCAGCAGGTATCCGCCGACGACGACGGTGCGGGCGCCGAACCGGTCGATGAGCACGCCCGCGACCGGGTTGCTGACCAGACTGATCACCGCGGCGGTCGTCATGACGGCGCCGACCCGGGTCAGCGGCAGCCCGGTGACGTGATGGAAGTACAGCAGCGACAGGGGCAGGTACATGCCGCTGCCGACGGCGTCGACCACCATGCCCAGCATGTACTTCGCCCGGGAAGAGGGTTTCCTCACGCTGTCGCCTCCGCGTCGTCGTGCACGGCCACGATCTCGGTGCCCGCCATGATGCGGGCGCCGAGCTCACGCAGTCTGCGCTCGCACTCGGCCCGGGTGGGCGCCGAACCCACCGCGGCCGTCAGGAAGTCCGCCGATCCGGCGGCCGGGGCGATGACCTGGCCCTCCTGGGCGAACAGCCAGAAACCCCGCACCCAGTCGTCGGCCGGGGCCTTCGGCAGGCGGCGCACCAGGCCGGGCCGTTTCATCGTCAGGACCTGCCCGGACATACAGCGCGGGCGGGGCGCGGCGCCGTCCGGCCCGGCCTGCGCCCCGTCGGCCGGCAGGCCCGCCTCCACGCGGGTCACGTACTGCCCGAGATGGACGCCGAACAGGGTGAGGAAAACCTCGCGGATCTTCGCGCCGCCCGACCGGCAGGCCGCCTCGCACAGGACGAGCCGGTCGTCCGGGGTGTGGAAGACCTCCATGTGGAAGGCGTACTCACGCAGCCGCGAACCGCCGGGGGACAGCGCCCTGAGGACCTTTCGGGCCAGCGCGAGGAGCCGGGGTGTGAGCGGGTCGTCCACGTCCAGGGTCAGGTCCACCCGGGGGCCCGGGTCGGAGCCGAAGGAGGCGAGGTCGTACTGGTACTGCGAGGGCCAGGCCGCCGCGACCTCGCCGCCGGCCACATAGCCGTCGACATGGCACATGCGGCCCGGCACGAACTTCTCCACGAGCACGTCGTCGCGCCCGCCGGCCGCGTACGCCGACGCCAGGGCCTCCTCGAAGTCCCCCCGGTGGTGCAGGACGCGCAGCCCGATCGAGTTGTAGCCGCTGCGTTCCTTCAGCACCAGCGGGAAGCCGTGCATGGCGGCGAAGGCGTCCGCCTCGCCGGCGGTGTGCGCCACCGTGTGCGCGGCGACCTCGATGCCGGCCGCCCGGGCCCGGGCCTTCATCAGCGCCTTGTCGCGGTAGGGCGCCACGTCCGCCGTCCACGCGCCGGCCAGGCCGAGGCGTTCGCGCAGCGCCGCCGCGCGCAGCACGTCGGCCTCGTGCAGCGCCACGACGTGCGTCACGGCGAACGCGCCGGCCAGTTCGAGAGCGCGGGCGTCGACCGCCGCGCCGTCGAAGTCGTCGAACACCTCCAGCCGGGTGAACCCCGACTCCGCACCGGGCAGCGCCTCACCGGCCCCCTCGAGCCGGTCGCGCGCGGCCAGGACCACGACGTCGCCGGTGTGCCCCGCCAGCCAGTCGAGGTAGGGGAAGGGCCGCAGCGGGTTGCGGTGCAGGATCAGCACGCTCACAGGGAGACCTCCGCGCTCTCGGTGCCGGCGGCGGTGGCCGCGCGGGCCAGCGCCGGGGTGCCGTCGGGCAGCGTCAGACGGACATGGACCACGTCCCGTACCAGCTGCGCGCCCCGTGCCACGGCGGCCGTGGTGTCGGCGCCCCGCACGGCGACCAGGCCGAGCCGGTCCCAGTTGTCGCGCACCGGCCGCACCGCGGTGCCGGGCCGGGCGCTGATGCGTACGTCGATGACGTCGTCCAGTTCTCTGGCCGCGGCGACGCCTTCCACGGCCCGGACCGTGCCCGCCTCGCCCACCACGGCGCGCACGCTCGCGCCCGCGTGCGCGCGGGGCCGGTCGGGCAGTTCGCCGGCCAGACGGAAAGGCCAGGCCAGCGCGAGGGTGGTCAGATCGATGCCGTAGGCGGCCTCGACGAGTTCGGGGATGGCGTCACCGGCGATGCGGTTGTGGCTCTCGATGATCCGCGGGCCGTGCGGGCCGATGCGTATCTCGGTGTGGCAGACGCCGTCGCGCAGGCCGACCACGTCGAGGAAGCGGCTCACCGACGCGCGGATGAGGTCCTGCGCGGGTGCGTCCAGGCGGGCGGGCAGCGCGTGACCGAGCTCGGCGAAGTGCGCGGGGTCCGTGAACTTCTCGGTGATCGCCACGATCACATGGCGGCCCGCGAAGCTGAACGACTCCACGCTGAACTCCGGCCCGTCCACGTACTCCTCCATCAGGAAGTCCCGCAGGACGAACAGGGTGGAGACGCGGTCGGTCCTGGTGCCCACCAGACACTGCACCGCCTCCCACACCCGCCCGGTGTCCCCGGGGGAGGCGACGCGCTGCACGCCGATGCTCGCCGTCGCGTCGGTCGGCTTGACGACGAACGGGTAGCCGGCGCGGGCGCCGAACGCGGCCAGGTCCCCGCGGCCGCGCAGCGGCGCCGCCCGCACGGCGGCGGCCCCGTCGTGCACGGCGAGGTGGCGGCGCATCACCTGCTTGTCGCGGAAGCGCCGGACGACCGCGTGGGGGGTGCCGCCGAGGCCGAACAGGTCGTTGACGCGGGCCGCGTTCTCCAGGCCCGGCTCGGTCAGCGAGAGCGCCACGGTGAAGCCGTGCCGCTCGCGCAGCCTGTGCACGAGGGGCTCCAGGAGATCCCACCGGGTGTAGTCGGTGACCTCGACCGTCTCGGCCAGGCGCCGCTGCTCGTCACTGACCTTGGTGGGGTGCTGCACCAGCACCACCCGCAGGCCCAGCCGTGCGGCCTTGGCGACGGTCTCGTCGGTGGCGCCGACCAGCAGCACCGTGCGTGCGGTGGCCATCGCCGTCACCTCTGCCCGGCCTGCGGCCACCAGGTCAGGTACCGCTCGCCGCTGTCGGGGAAGACCGTCGCCACGGTCCGGCCGGACAGATCGAAGCGGCGGGCGAGTTCGACGCAGCCGTAGGCCGCCGCTCCCGAGGAGATTCCGACCAGCAGGCCGGTCGCGGCGGCGACGGCGCGGGTCGTGGCGGCGGCGTCCTCGTCGTCGACGACGATCACCTCGTCGATGAGGGTGATGTCGGTGACCGGGCTGGTGAACCCGCCGTTCAGGCCCGGGATGCGGTGCGGTCCGGGCGCGCCCCCGGACAGCAGCGCCGAACCGGCCGGCTCGACCGCGACGACCTTCAGCTCCGGGTTGTGCTCACGCAGCCGGCGGGCACAGCCGGTGAGGGTGCCGCCGGTGCCGACGCCGCACACCAGGTAGTCGACCGCACCGCCCGCGGCCCGCCAGATCTCCGGGCCCGTGGAGTCGTAGTGGGCGCGGACGTTGGCGGGGTTCTCGTGCTGGCGGGCGTACCAGGAGCGGGGGATCTCGGCGTGCAGCTTCTCGGCTCGTTCGACGCAGCCGGCGAAGCCCAGGCCGCTGTCGGTGAACTCGACGGCCGCGCCCAGCATGCGCAGCGTCAGCACCCGTTCCCGGGAGGCGTTGTCGGGCAGCACGATGACACAGCGGTAGCCGCGCGCGGCGGCCAGCGAGGCGAGAGCGATACCCGTGTTGCCCGAGGTGGACTCGATCACCGTGGTCCCCGGCGCGAGCTCGCCGGCCTCCTCGGCCGCGCGCAGCATGTACAGGGCGGCCCGGTCCTTGATGCTGGACAACGGGTTGGCGAACTCCAGCTTGGCCAGGACCCGCGCGTCGGCGGGCAGCCCCGCCAGGCGCAGCCGCAGCATCGGCGTGTCGCCGACCAGGTCTTCGAAGGACTCGGCGACGGCGCCGTCAGGGGCGTGGGGCATGGCGATGGGTTCTCCGCTCTTTGCTGCCGGTCTGGGCACGGGCCTGCCGGGAAGCGGTGGTTGAGGACCCGGCCGGGCAGGGCGACGATCCAGCCGCGCGACGGCCCTCGCGCGGCTGCCCACCGCACACGTCACTGCCGCCCGCCTCGGCGGCACACCGGCCCTGTGCAGAACGTACGAGCGTAACTGGCATACAGGCAAGGCCAGTTGTCGGCGCCACCAGCCGCTCTCGAGCGAGCCTCAAGGCTCCGCCCATCCTCCACCGGGCCTTGAACACCACCCAAGCCGTTCAGGACAGCCTCTGGTTTCCAGCCACCTGGGCCTTAAGTGACGACAGGGATTCGAGCCAGGGAGGTTCCATGGCTGCGGCCATAGACCCGGACACCGACAGCACATGCCTGACCGACCTGCTGGCGCAGCAGGCCCGGGCCCGCCCGCACGAGACCGCGGTCGTCAGCGGCCACCGCACCCTGACCTACCGCGAACTCGCGCACGCCGGCCGGGACACCGCCGACTGCCTGCGCCGCCTCGGGGTGCGCGCCGGCAGCTGCGTGGGCCTCTTCGTCGACGCCTCGCTGGAGCTGATGGCCGGTGTGTGGGGCATCCTCGGCGCGGGCGGCGCGTATCTTCCGCTCTCCCCGGACTACCCCGACGCACGCCTGCGCCACATGATCGAGGACTCGGGGATCCGCGTCGTCTACACCCAGCTCGGACTGGCCCACCGCCTGGCGGCACTCCTGCCCGCGCACGTCACCGTCGTCACCCCCCGCGACGTCGGGGAACACATCCGGCGCCACAGCGCGCCGGCCCCCCGCGAAAGCGCCGAAGGACCGCGCCCCGACTCCCTGGCCTACGTGATCTACACCTCCGGAAGCTCCGGAAAACCCAAGGGCGTCATGATCGAACACCGCGCCGTCGTCCACCAGCTGCGGTGGCTCTCGGCCCGCCACCACCTGGGCGCCGGCACGGCCGTGCTGCACAAGACACCGATCAGCTTCGACGCGGCCCAGTGGGAGATCCTGGCCGTCGCGTGCGGCACCAAGGTGGTGATCGGGGAACCCGGCATCCACCGCGACACCGCCCGGCTCATCGAAACCGTCACCGCCCACCAGGTGACCGCACTGCAGTGCGTGCCCACCCTGCTCAAGGCACTCCTCGACAGCGACGACCTGCCCCGGTGCACCTCCCTGACCCAGATCTTCAGCGGGGGAGAGGCCCTCTCGCGCACCCTGGCCCGGCAGTGCCTGCAGACCCTGCCGCACTGCGCCCTGATCAACCTCTACGGACCCACCGAATGCACCATCAACGCCTCCTCCTTCACCGTCCCCCGGGACCTGGCCGACAAGGCGCCACCCCGCGACGGCGACGGCCCGCAGTCCGTCCCCATCGGCACACCGGTCGGCGGTCTGCGCCTGCACATCCTGGACGCCGGCCTGCGCCCCGTGGGCCCCGGCCGCACCGGCGAGCTCTGTATCAGCGGCATCCAGCTGGCCCGCGGCTACCTGCACCGCCCCGACCTGACCGCACAGCGCTTCGTCACCAGCCCCTTCGGCGATCCGCCACCCCACGACCGCCTGTACCGCACCGGCGACCTCGCCTCCCGCAACGCCGACGGCACCCTGCAGTTCGCCGGCCGGGCCGACAACCAGGTCAAACTGCGCGGCTTCCGCATCGAACTGGAGGAGATACGCCTGGCCATCGAGGCCCACGACTGGGTGCAGAACGCCGCCGTCCTGGTCCGCGAGGACCCGCGCACCCGGCACCAGAACCTGGTCGCCTGCATCGAACTCAGCCCCCGCGAGGCCGCGCTGATGGACCAGGGACGCCACGGCTCGCACCACCTGTCCAAGAAGTCCCGCCTCCAGGTCCGCGCCCAGCTGTCCCAGGCGGGCGTCCGCGAGGACGCCGCCCTGCGGGGCCGCCCGGCCGTGGACCTGCCCGGGGCGACACCCTCGGCCCACCAGCGGGCCCGCGCCTTCACCCGCAAGACCTACCGCTCCTACGACGGCGGCGCCCCCACGCCCCGCGACCTCCTCAACGCACTCGCCCGGCGCGCCGGCGCCACCGCCCCGCGCGAGCCCAAGGAGCTCACCCTCACCGAACTGGGCACCCTGCTGCGCGAGTTCGGCCCCTACCGCAGCGACGAGCGGCTCCTGCCGAAGTACGCCTACGCCTCTCCGGGCTCGCTGTACGCGACACAGCTCTACGTGGAGAGCACCGGCGACACCGCCGGCCTCGCACCCGGCGTGTACTACCACCACCCCCTGCGCCACCGGCTGATCCGCGTCGCCGGCCCGGAAAGAGACGTCGCGCCCCCCGGCATCCGGCTGCACTTCCTGGGCCGCAACCAGGCCGTCGAACCGGTCTACAGGAACAACATCCGCGAGGTCCTCGAGATCGAGACGGGCCACATGCTCGGCCTCTTCGACGAGATCCTGCCCGCCCACGGACTCGGCCTGCGCGCCGCCGCCTTCGACCCCGCCAACCGCCGCCTGCTGGACTGCCCGCCCGAGGACCACTACCTCGGCTCCTACACCCTGGCCCCGTACGCCCCGCCCGACTACTTCGCCGACGTCGACGTCTACGTCCAGATCCACCCCGGCAGCGGCATGGGCCTGCCCGGCGGGCTCTACCACTGCGCCGACGGAGAGCTGCGGCACGTCAGCGACGAGATCGTGCTCAAACGGCACGTCATCGCCATCAACCAGCATGCCTACCAGCAGGCGGGTTTCGCCGTCACGGCCGTCAGCCGCACCGGCCCCGACTGGCGCCGCTACATCGACCTCGGCCGGTTCCTGCACCACCTGCAGGCCAACACCGGCCACCTCGGATTCATGTCCGCCGGCTACAGCTCCCGCACCGGGCACGACCTGCCCGCCGCCCGGCAGATCGACGCGATCCTCACCCGCCACCGCCGGCCCACCGGCCCCTCCTACTTCTTCGTGGGCGGCAGGATCAGCCGGGAACAGCTCACCCACGAGGGCATGAACGAGGACACCGCCCACATGAAGGGACCCGCCGAGCTGATCAAGGACGACCTGCTCGGCTTCCTCCCCGAGTTCATGGTGCCCCACCAGATCCTGGTCATGGACCGCCTGCCCCACACCGCCAACGGCAAGATCGACACCCACGCCCTCACCGCCCGCGCCGACGCCGCCCTGGCCGCCGACGACCGGCCGCCGGTACCGCCGCGCACCCGCACCCAGAGACGGCTGTGCGATCTGTGGAAGGCGGCCTTGAGGTGCGACGTCCTCTCCGTCCAGGACGACTTCTTCGCCCGCGGCGGCAACTCACTGATCGCCGTGGCCCTGGTCAGCCGGATCAACCGCGAGTTCGCCGTCCGGCTGCCCGTCCAGGTCTTCTTCGAGGCGGCCACCGTGGAGAAACTCGCCCTGCGCATCGACGGCGCCCGCGGCACCCGGACCTCCCCGCGCCTGGTGCCCCTGCACAGCGAAGGCACCCTGCCGCCCGTCTTCTGCTGGCCCGGACTGGGCGGCTCGCCCATGAACCTGCGCCTGCTGGCCGAGCGCTGCGGCGCGGCCGGCGGCCCGCCACGCCCCGTCCACGGCGTCCAGGCGCACGGCCTCAACGCCGGCGAAACACCCTTGGCCTCCCTGCGGGAGATGGCCGCCGCCGACGTGGCCGCCCTGCGCCGGCACCGGCCGGCCGGCCCGTACACACTGTGGGGCTACTCCTTCGGGGCGCGCGTCGCCTACGAGGCGGCCTGGCAACTGGAACAGGCCGGCCAGCGGGTGGAGCACCTGCTGCTGCTCGCACCCGGGTCACCGCGGATACCGGGGCCGCCGTCGTGGACCGCCCCGCGCGCCGACTTCACCGACGACACCTTCCGCACGATCCTGCTCTCCGTCTTCGCCGGCACCGTCTCGGGCCCCCTGCAGGCCGCGTGCCTGCGCGAGACAGACGACGAGGAGAGCTTCGCGAGGTTCGTCACCTCGTGCCTGCCCGCCCTGGACGCGGCGACGGTACGGCGCGTCATCGACGTGGCGTGCACGACGTACGGCTGGCAGCCCGAGCCCCGCCGGCTGGCCGCCCCCGTCACCGTGGTCACGGCGCGCGGCGACGAGGAGTCGTTCCTCGAACGCGGACCGGGCCCCGCGGGCGCCCCGGCCCCCTCCTTCGTCGCCCTGGACGCCGACCACTACGCGATGCTCCGCGATCCGGGCGTGGACGAACTCGCCAAGGTCATCGCCCGCACGACACCACCGCGACTGCCCTGACGCCCCGCGCACCGCCCGGGCCCGCGGTGCGGGCCGCTCACGCCGCGGCGCGCCTCGCCTCGCTCACTTCGGCGAGGCGCCCGAGCAGTTCCCTGATCCCGGCGAGGGTGGCCTCGTCCACGACCCGCCCGTCACGCACCTTGCGCGTCGCCTGAGGGATCTTCAAGCCGTCCTCGAGGACGTCGGCCCCCATGACGGTCAGCGTCTCGCTCAGCCAGGCCTGCGCGCGGTCGCCTCCGGTGACGGCCGGCGACGCGCTCATCAGGGCGACGGGCAGACCGGCGGTCTCGCCTCCGCCGACCAGCCACTCCAACGCGTTCTTCAGCACTCCCGAAGTGCCGTGCGCGTACTCGGGAGTCGAGATCAGCAGGCCGTCGGCGGCGCCGACGCGGGCCCGCAGCTCCGCCACGACCTGCGGCAGGGCGTACTGCTCCACATCCGCGTTGAAGAACGGCAGCCGCCCCGGATCCGGTTCCACGGTCAGCTTCCACGACGGCTCGCACAGACCGACGGCCGAACGCAGGACGGACGCGTTCAACGAGCCGGAGCGCAGACTTCCGCACAGCGCCAGGATTTTCATCCCTTGATCTTCGCAGGGAATCCCGGCCTTCAGGCCGGGCGGAATGCGATCCTCGGGCCCGGAGGCGCGCAGCGCCGGAGTTCTTCGCCTGCCCGCCGTACACCGATCACCACGCCCAGAGCCGTCAGCCCACGGGCCACCGGAGACGGCGACCGGGCCGCACATAAGGAGCTCTAGGACGGGACGGCGGCGCCGGCGTCCGACTCGTCGGTCCCCGGAAGCGACGGTTCTCGGAGCTGCTCGCGCACATAGTTCCAGACCACCGCGATCAGCGCGGCGATCGGTACTGCGAGCAGACTGCCCACGATGCCGGCCAGACTGCCGCCCAACGTCACCGCCAGCAGGACCACTGCCGCATGGAGGCCGAGCCCACGACTTTGGATCATGGGCTGGAAGACGTTGCCCTCGAGCTGCTGCACCACGACGATGATGGCCAGCACGATCAGGGCGTCCGTCAGGCCGTTGGAGACCAGCGCGATAAGAACCGCGACGAGACCGGCGAACATGGCACCGATGATCGGCACGAACGCGGTGACGAAGGTCAGCACCGCGAGCGGGAGCACCAGCGGGACCCCCAGAACCCACAGGCCCAGACCGATCAGGACGGCGTCGAGCAGGCCGACAGCCGCCTGGGAACGCACGAACGCTCCCAGGGTGTCCCAGCCACGCGCGGCCACGGCCGGGACGTCGATGGCGAGCCGACCGGGCAGCTGATGGGCAAGCCACGGCAGGAACCGCGGGCCGTCCTTGAGGAAGAAGAACATCAGGAAGAGGGCCAGGACGGCAGTGACCAAGCCGTTCACCACGGTGCTCACTCCCATGACGACAGCGCCGACCATGCTGCCGAGGCCGTCCTGCGCGCGGGAGACCGCGGTGTCGAAGGCCTTGTTGATCTGAGCGTCACCGATGTTCAACGGCGGCCCGGCGGCCCACTCGCGCAACTTCTGGATGCCTTCGACGACGCCGTCGGTCAGTTCTCCGGACTGGGATGCCACCGGTACCGCGATCAGCGCCACGACACCTAGGGCGACCAGGAGGAACAGCACCGTCACGACCGATGCGGCGAGGGCGGGTTTCCACCCGCGACGACGCAGGAAACGGGTCGGTGGCCAGGTCAGTGTGGTCAGAAGCAGACCGACCACGAGCGGCCAGACGACCGACCACATCCGGCCCAGGATCCACAGAGTCACCGCGAGCATCAGGCATATGAGCAGCAACTCCGCGGAGGCACGCGCCGACGTGCGAAGCGCGGCGCGGGCTCTTGTGGAACTCAAGGTGGCAGTCACGGATGCACCCTATGGGTACTCAAGTCACACCGGTATCACCGCTCACAGGGTGTACACCGTTCCTGGAGAGCGGGAATCGCCGCCCTCATGCTCGCGGAAGCAGAAACGCCGCATCTCCTCGACGCGGACACCATCGCCGTGTTCGAGAACCGCTGAACCGCTGTCCGCTGTCCGGTGCCGGTCGGCACAGGGCGCGGGTACGGGACGCCCCACGCCTTCCTCCGCACACGCCCGCAGAGTCATTGCCCGGGAGTGGTGCGTCCTGTCCTGGAGGGTCGTGAGGCGTCGGTGAGGTCGGCTCCGGTGGCGGCGTCCCGCTGGGAGTGGTTGGTGCCGTGCCAGTCCAGGCACATGACGGTCGCGTCGTCCTGCAGGTGGCCGTCGTTGGCGTCGACGATCGCCGCGATGAGGGTGCGGGCGGCCTCGCGGGGGTGCAGTGCGCGGGTGCGCACGATCAGGTCGGACAGATCGACGTTGCCTGCGTTGTGCTCCAGCATGCCGTCGGTCAGCATCACCAGCCGGTCGCCCGGACGCAGGTCCAGCGACTGGACCCGGTAGGTATGAGGGGCGTCGAAGCCGAACGGCATATCGACCGTGGGAGTGATCTCCCGCACCTGGCCGTCCCGCATCCGCAGCGGCCAGGGGTGCCCGGCGTTGATGAACTCGGTCCTGCCGTCAAGCAGGCTGATACGCAGGAGCTGGCCGGTGACGTAGCCCTTGTGGCCGTGCTCGCGCATGGCCTGGTCTGCCTGGCGGGCCTGCTCGGCGAGATCGGCACCGGCCCGCCGGGCCCGGCGCAGGGCGCCCACCGCAAGGGTGGCCAGCAGCGCGGCCTCGACATCGTGCCCCATGGCATCGGTGACGGAGAGCTGGACGGTGTCCCTGCCGATCGCGTAGTCGAAGGTGTCGCCCCCGACATGGTCGGCCGGCTCCAGCGCCCCGGCCACCGCGAACTGCGCCGCCTCGCACGCCAGCGACGCCGGGAGCAGCCGGTGCTGGATCTCCGCGGCCAGACTCAGCGGCTTGGTCCGGCGTCCCCACTGGTACACGTCGGTGAAGGACCGGTTCGCGATGACGAGGTACGCCAGCGCGTGCGCGGTGTCGCCGATCTCTCGCATCACCTCCGCGTCCGGCGTCGCGGGCAGGAACAGTTCGAGGAGCCCGATGGCGTCCCCGCGGTTGGTCACCGGGGCGACGATCCGCACCAGCGCACCCTCGCCCTTGTCCTCCACGCCCGGCCGCTGGGTGCGGATCACGTCGTCGTACAGGGTGCCCCGCAGCGGGATGCGCCGGGCGGGTTCAATGGTGTCGACACTGCCCGCCGCCCCCAGCCGTACGACAGAACTGCCGGTGAAGTCGGTGATCAGGAACGACACCGACACCGCCCCGAGGCGTTCCTTGAGCATGCGCGCGACCACGTCGAGCGACTCCACGGGCGCCGCGGCCTCCGCCGCCTCCAGCGTCCCCGCCAGAGTCATCGCCCTGCCCCGGCCGTTTTCGTCCCCGGCAGGACGAGAGGCCCGTCCGCCGTCCGGCCCTCTTGCGGTCACAACGACTCCTTCATTGCTCGATGACGCTCAGGACTACGCCCCGAAAGGCGCGCAAGACCTGTACCGAGCCCGGCACCGGACAGGCCACATTGCACCACGGGACCCGGGGCCCGCCGCGCCAGCCTCTCCCGAGCCTTGCGCTTCGGCATGCTGCGCACGCGGTTATGCGGCTGAGAGGAGGATGGCGGTGTAGTGGGCGCTGAAGGCGGCGATGGTCAGGGTGTGGAAGACCTCGTGGAAGCCGAACCAGGCCGGTGAGGGGTCGGGGCGTTTGAGTCCGTAGACGACGGCGCCCGCGGTGTAGAGCAGGCCGCCGGCGATGACGAGTACGACGACCGCGGTGCCGCCGGTGCGCGCGAAGTCGGGCAGGTTGAAGACGGCCACCCAGCCGAGCGCGATGTAGCACGGGGTGTACAGCCAGCGGGGGGCCCCGATCCACAGGATGCGGAAGGCGATGCCGGCCAGTGCGCCTGCCCACACCACGGCCAGCAGCACCCGCTGCCGGCCTTCGGGCAGCAGCAGGACCGCCAGCGGGGTGTAGGTGCCGGCGATGATCAGGAAGATGTTCGCGTGGTCCAGCCGCCGCAGGACCGCCTCCCCGCGCGGACCCCACGTCCCGCGGTGGTAGACCGCGCTGGTACCGAACAGCAGACAGGCCGAGACGGCGTACACCGAGCACGCCGCCACGGCCGCGGCCGTGCGGGAAACGGCGATCAGGACGATCCCGCCGACGAGCGCCAGGGGGAACACGCCGGCGTGCAGCCAGCCGCGCAACCTCGGCTTCAGCGCGGCCGCCGCGCGCTCCACCCCGCCTTCCAGGGCGTCGGCCGCCTGCCCGGCAGCCGACCGGCCGGTGGTGCCGGCAGGCGCATCAACCGCCGGAGTGCGCAGGGCGTCGGGGGTGGTGCCGGGGCGGGGCGGGGACTGCCGTCCGTGGGCCGGCGGCTGGATATTTTCGGCGATCATGCGCTCGTATTCTCAAATCGGCGGAAGAGTGCGGCCCGGCCCGGTCCGGCGCGGCGTCATGACTGTGGGTCAGACGCCGGCTGTGTGCGGGGTTGTGGTGCGGTGGTGTTCGGCGTTGAGGCGCTGGGCTTCTTCGAGTTGGTCTTCGAGGATGATGATGCGGCAGGCGGCCTCGATGGGGGTGCCCTGGTCGACGAGTTCGCGGGCGCGGGCGGCGATGCGCAGCTGGTAGCGGGAGTAGCGGCGGTGTCCGCCTGCGGAGCGCAGCGGGGTGATGAGGCGGGCGTCGCCGATGGCGCGCAGGAAGCCCTGGGTGGTGCCGAGTATCTCGGCGGCCCGGCCCATGGTGTAGGCGGGGTAGTCATCGTCGTCGAGCCGGCCGAAGGAGTCGTCTGCTGTCATCTGACCTCTCTGTATACGGGTGGAGGGGAACGCGTGGAGGGCCCTGGCGCCGTGCGGCGCCAGGGCCCGAAGGAACTGCTACACCATCTGCCGGCCCTACTGCTGCGCCGGCCTTCTGTCACCGCACACCCGGCCCGAAGGCTGCCGGGAATGCTGGGATCGCGGTTGCTCGACCGGAGACCACCTCACTATCGATGTCCTGCGGTACCCGGACTCAAGACTTCCGCCCGGGCGATCCTGATGGCGTCCACTTCCTCCGTTCATTCCCTCATTGCCGGTACTGCTCTACTGCGTACTGCTGGTGATGCGAACTACTGGTGGCCTGTCACAGCGCCACTCTTCGGCAGCCAGCCCCGTTCGCCCGTCCTGCGTCTGCTCTGGCTTGGAACCCCACTGCCGAACCTCCCGGTGCGCGCGCCCGCAGCCGACGCCTTCACCGAGGTACTGCTCACTGCTGGGTACTGCTGGTACTGCCACTGCGGTACTGCTCACGGCGGCCCCTGATCACTGCGGGCCACCCGGTCCGGTCGTCAGTCCCGTCGCCGTCCTGCAACAACCCTGGCTTCGAAACTCCACCACCGCACCGTCCTGCGACTGCAACTGCGGTACTGCTTCCCGGCAGTTCGTGTCTGCCGGGCCCTGCGTCTCTCTGGGCTACGAGAGAAACCATAACCACGACACCGCCCAATGTCTACTCCAGCCAACATAGATTTCCGCGTGTCCGGTGGAGAGGTAATCGGCATCGA
>NZ_JBHWUU010000039.1:0-80385 GCF_042737375.1 Streptomyces sp. NPDC060000 | reverse complement strand
GGTGGGGGCCGCGCGTGGCCCCCACCGCCCCCGGGTTGTCCACAGCCTCCGGCGAACCACCCCGCCCCGACGTAGTCTGGTCACCCCCGGCCCGTGACACGCGTCGGGCCCTTCGCGTTGCCCACCCTGGGCCACCGGTACGCCCGCATCCCCGAAGAACGCCACGTACCCGAGCCCCTCGGACGGAAAGCCCCCCATGAGTCTGCACGGTCTGCTCGACGCCGTCGTCAAGGACACCGCCCTCGCGGAAGCGATCCCCGCGGCCGCCGACGGCAACCGCATGCACATCGACCTGGTCGGGCCCCCGGCGGCCCGCCCCTTCGCCATCGCGGCCCTCGCCCGGGAGACCGCCCGCACGGTCCTCGCGGTGACCGCCACCGGCCGCGAGGCCGAGGACCTGGCCGCCGCCCTGCGCTCGCTGCTCCCGCCGGACGGCGTGGTGGAGTACCCCTCCTGGGAGACGCTCCCGCACGAGCGCCTCAGCCCGCGCAGCGACACCGTCGGCCGCCGCCTCGCCATCCTGCGCCGGCTGACCCACCCGCGCCCCGACGACCCGGAGACCGGCCCCGTCTCGGTCGTCGTGGCACCGGTCCGCTCGGTGCTCCAGCCGCAGGTCAAGGGCCTCGGCCACCTGGAACCGGTCACCCTGCGCACCGGTCGGACGGCCGACCTGAACGAGACCGTCGAAGCCCTCGCCGCAGCCGCCTACGCGCGCGTGGAGCTCGTCGAGAAGCGCGGCGAGTTCGCCGTACGGGGCGGCATCCTGGACGTGTTCCCGCCCACCGAGGAACACCCCCTGCGCGTCGAGTTCTGGGGCGACGACGTGGAGGAGATCCGTTACTTCAAGGTCGCCGACCAGCGCTCCCTGGAGGTCGCCGAGCACGGCCTGTGGGCACCGCCCTGCCGCGAACTCCTCCTCACGGACGACGTACGCACCCGCGCGCGTGCCCTCGCCGAGCAGCACCCCGAGCTGGGCGAACTGCTCGGCAGGATCGCCGAGGGCATCGCGGTCGAGGGCATGGAATCCCTCGCGCCGGTGCTGGTCGACGACATGGAGCTGCTGATCGACGTCCTGCCCAAGGGCGCGATGGCCGTCGTCTGCGACCCGGAGCGGGTACGCACGCGTGCCGCCGACCTCGTGGCGACCTCCCAGGAGTTCCTCCAGGCGTCCTGGGCGGCCACCGCCGGCGGCGGCGAGGCGCCCATCGACGTCGGCGCGGCCTCCCTGTGGTCCATCGCGGACGTCCGCGACCACGCGCGCGAGCTGGACATGATGTGGTGGTCGGTGTCGCCGTTCGCGGCCGACGAGGAACCGGACTCCGACACGCTGAAGCTCGGCATGCACGCCCCCGAGACCTACCGGGGCGACACCGCGAAGGCGCTGGCCGACACCAAGGGCTGGCTGGCCGACGGCTGGCGCGTCGCCTTCGTCACCGAGGCGCACGGCCCGGCGGCCCGCACGGTCGAGGTGCTCGGCGGCGAGGGCGTCGCGGCCCGCCTGGACGCCGACCTGGCCGAGCTGAGCCCCTCCGTCGTCCATGTCTCGTGCGGCTCGATCGACTACGGCTTCGTCGACCCGGCGCTCCGCCTCGCCGTCCTCACGGAGACCGACCTGACCGGCCAGAAGGCGGCCGGCAAGGACGGCGCGCGGATGCCCGCGCGCCGCCGCAAGACCATCGACCCGCTCACCCTGGAGGCCGGCGACTACATCGTCCACGAGCAGCACGGCGTGGGCCGCTACATCGAGATGGTGCAGCGCACGGTCCAGGGCGCCACGCGCGAGTACCTGGTCGTGGAGTACGCGCCAGCCAAGCGCGGGCAGCCCGGCGACCGCCTCTACATCCCCACCGACCAGCTGGAGCAGATCACCAAGTACGTCGGCGGCGAGGCCCCCACGCTGCACCGGCTCGGCGGCGCCGACTGGACGAAGACCAAGGCACGCGCGAAGAAGGCCGTCAAGGAGATCGCCGCCGACCTGATCAAGCTGTACAGCGCCCGGATGGCGGCCCCCGGCCACGCCTTCGGCACGGACACCCCCTGGCAGCGCGAACTGGAGGACGCCTTCCCCTACGCGGAGACGCCCGACCAGCTCACCACCATCGCCGAGGTCAAGGACGACATGGAGAAGACGGTCCCGATGGACCGACTGATCTGCGGCGACGTCGGCTACGGCAAGACGGAGATCGCGGTCCGCGCCGCCTTCAAGGCCGTCCAGGACGGCAAGCAGGTCGCCGTCCTCGTGCCCACGACCCTCCTGGTGCAGCAGCACTTCGGCACGTTCGGCGAGCGGTACGCGCAGTTCCCGGTGAAGGTCAGGGCGCTGTCCCGCTTCCAGACGGACACGGAGGCGAAGGCCACCCTGGAGGGGCTGCGCGAGGGCTCGGTGGACATCGTCATCGGCACCCACCGCCTGTTCTCGTCCGAGACGAAGTTCAAGGACCTGGGCCTGGTCATCGTCGACGAGGAGCAGCGCTTCGGCGTCGAGCACAAGGAGCAGCTGAAGAAGCTCCGCGCGAACGTCGACGTCCTGACGATGTCGGCGACCCCGATCCCCAGGACCCTGGAGATGGCGGTGACGGGCATCCGCGAGATGTCGACGATCACCACGCCCCCGGAGGAGCGCCACCCGGTGCTCACCTTCGTCGGCCCCTACGAGCAGAAGCAGATCGGTGCCGCCGTCCGCCGCGAACTGCTGCGCGAGGGCCAGGTCTTCTACATCCACAACCGGGTCGAGTCGATCGACCGCGCGGCGGCGAAACTGCGCGAGATCGTGCCCGAGGCGCGCATCGCCACCGCCCACGGCCAGATGTCGGAGACGGCGCTCGAGCAGGTCGTCGTCGACTTCTGGGAGAAGAAGTTCGACGTGCTGGTCTCGACGACGATCGTCGAGTCCGGCATCGACATCTCCAACGCGAACACGCTGATCGTGGAGCGGGGCGACACCTTCGGCCTGTCCCAGCTGCACCAGCTGCGCGGCCGGGTGGGCCGGGGCAGGGAACGCGGCTACGCGTACTTCCTCTACCCCCCGGAGAAGCCCCTCACGGAGACCGCCCACGAGCGCCTCGCCACGATCGCCCAGCACACCGAGATGGGCGCGGGCATGTACGTGGCGATGAAGGACCTGGAGATCCGGGGCGCCGGAAACCTGCTCGGCGGCGAGCAGTCAGGCCATATCGCGGGCGTCGGCTTCGACCTGTACGTCCGTATGGTCGGTGAGGCCGTCGCGGACTACCGGCGCCAGCTGGAGTCCGGCGGGATCGAGGAGGAGCCGCCGCTCGAGGTCAAGATCGAGCTGCCCGTCGACGCGCACGTCCCGCACGACTACGCGCCGGGCGAGCGGCTGCGCCTCCAGGCCTACCGGGCCATCGCCTCCGCCAACTCGGAGGAGGACGTCAAGGCCGTCCGCGAGGAACTCGTCGACCGGTACGGCA
The DNA here is from genome assembly GCF_042737375.1 of Streptomyces sp. NPDC060000. Classification (NCBI taxonomy): domain Bacteria; kingdom Bacillati; phylum Actinomycetota; class Actinomycetes; order Kitasatosporales; family Streptomycetaceae; genus Streptomyces; species Streptomyces sp. NPDC060000. The sequence goes on along the minus strand of NZ_JBHWUU010000039.1, from coordinate 76,954 downwards.
AGTTGCCGGAACCGGTGGAGAACCTGCTGCTGGTGGCGGGACTGCGGATGCTGGCACGCGCGTGTGGCGCCGGCGAGATCGTGCTCCAGGGCCCCAACATCCGCTTCGCGCCGGTGGAGTTGCGCGAGTCGCAGGAACTGCGCCTGAAGCGGCTGTACCCCGGGTCCGTCATCAAGCCGGCCGCGCACCAGATCCTCGTACCCCGCCCGAAGACCGCGAAGGTCGGCGGCAAGCCGCTGGTCGGACGGGAACTACTGGGCTGGGTGGGCGAGTTCCTGGCGACGATCCTGGGGTCGTAGAGCGCGGCGGGCCTCCGGTCGTCCGGGCCTCCGGTCGTTTGGTCGTCCGGTCGTCCGAGGTTCCCGGCTGAGGTGCGCGCTGCTCGGGTCTCGTCAGGCCACCGGACGGATGTGTCCGCCGGTGGCCTCGGCGAGCGCCGCCGCGAGGCGGTCGCGGACCGCGACCTGGGCCGCGATCCGCTCATCCATGACCGCGAGGCGGCGCAGCGCGACTCGCAGGTTCCGGCCGCTCGGCGGCGACGCCGTCACGTCCCGGTCCAGGCAGGGAAGGAAGACGCGTGCGTCGTCCAGGGTGAGTCCCGCGTCCACGAGCCGACGGATGTTACGGACGCGGACGACGACATCGGGATCGTAGAGCCGGTAACCGTTCGCGGCCCGCTCGGAGACGATGAGCCCCGCCTGCTCGTAGTGCCGCAGCGCCCGCGGCGAAGCACCGGTGGCTCTGCCGACCTCCCCGATGCGCAGGGGGCGCCAGGGCGGACGGGGGCCGTCGTCGGGGCCGGGGCGGTCGTCGGGCCGCGGCGTACGAGCCTCTTCCGGGTCGGTCTGCCGGGTGGGCGTCTCTTCCGGGCCGGTCTGCTGCATGCGCGCCAGTCTCATGCGACCACCGCGCCGCCGTCCACCGGGAGGATCACGCCGGTGATGAACGACGCCTCGGGAGCTGCCAGTTGGGTGATCGCCCAGGCGACTTCCGCCGGCCGGCCCACCCGGCCGAGCGGGGTGTGCTCGAGCTGCCACCTGCGGATCGCGACACGCTGCTCGGGGGTGTAGCCGCTGTGGTCGGCGATCGGCGTCTCGATCGCGCCGGGTGCCACCGCGGCGACGCGGATCCCGAGCGGCGCCAGCTCGACCGCCCAGCCGCGCGTGAGTACTTCCAGGGCCGCCTTCCCCGCCGCGTACAGGGAGTTGCCGGGCCAGCCGCGCTGCCCGACGGACGTCGTCACGTTCACGACGACGCCCCGGGAATCCGTCAGGGCCGGCAGCGCGGCCTGGGTGAGCAGGACGGGGGCGATCAGGTTCGTCGCGAGCTGGGGCTGGACGGAGGCGCGGGTATAGGTGCGCAGGGATTCGGTGTTGACGATCGCCGCGTTGTTGACCAGGACGTCGACGCGGCCGCCGCCCCGTTCGAGTGCCGTACGAACGACGGTGGTTGGTCCGTCCTCGGCAGTGATGTCCACGGCGAGCGGGACGATGAGGTCCTGGTCGTACGCGGCGGTCTCGGTGAGGGGCCCCGGGCGCCGGCCCACGGCGATCACGCGCGCTCCCTGCGAGGCGAAGGCGTGGGCCGTGGCGCGGCCGATCCCGGCGCCGGCGCCGGTGACGACGACGGTACGGCTGCTGCGGCTGCTGTTCTCCTGGCTCATGGGGGGATCGTCGGACCCTGACGCCGGTGTCAGGGTCAAGCGCGCAGGGTGGCCGCCGGGCCGCCGGGCTCAGGCGGAGGGGAACAGCATCATCGGCAGTGCGCGGAGTACCTCCTCGGGGTCCTCGTCGCCCAGGAGGCCGTCGAGGTTGTGGCCGAGCAGGAGTGTGGCGAAGCCGTGGGCCAGGGACCAGACGGCGATACGGGCCAGCCGGGCGTCCGTGCCGTCCCCGGCGGGTGCGGTGACGGCGACGGCGTCGGTCAGGGCGGCGGCGGACAGGGCGCGGGCCATGGTCAGCTCCAGGTCGTCGGCGCGCAGCAGCTCGGGCGAGAACATCACCTGGAAGTGCGCCGGGTGCTCGCGCGCGAAGCGGACGTAGCGCGCGCCTGCCTCCCGCAGGTCTGTCGCCTCCGCGAGCGCGGCGGCCAGTAGCCCGTGTCCTTCCGCTGCGATCGCCGTCAGCAGACCCGTGCGGTCCCGGAAGTGGTGGGCCGGCGCCGCGTGCGAGACGCCGGCGCGGCGGGCGAGGTCGCGCAGGCTCAGCCCGGCTGGGCCGTCGGCTGCGATGACGTCGAGGGCGGCGGCCAGGATGGCCCGCCGCAGGTCACCGTGGTGGTAGGGGCGGTCGTTCATGGACAGCAGCGTACGCGGTATCTAGGCATTGACAAGTTTCCGAGGTTCGGGCAATCTTGTCAGTGTCAAGTTGTGGTCGATGGCCGAAGGCGACGAGGGGGAGAAGCCATGTCCGAGAATCACGAGAACGAGGCGACCGAACGGGCTGAACAGGCCGAACAGGCCGGTCGGCCCGAGCGGAGCGAGCGGGGTGGGCAGGTCGAGCCGGCGCAGGCGCGCAGGCTCTGGCATCTGCTGGAGCCGCTGCACGCGGTGCTGTACTACGCGCCGGAGGTCTTCGAGGAGGCCGCCGCGCTCGGCTACTCGACCGAGGGCCGCTGGGGGAGCTACTTCCCCTTCCGCGCCGCCCCGTTGGGTCCGGTGAGCGCCGAGGCGGTGACCTCCGCCTTCTACAGCTTCCAGCCCGGCATGGTCGCCCGGTACATCGAGGACGCCTGGAAGGTTGCCGCCCCCGAAGCCGCCCTGGCGGCGAGACTGAGAGGCGTCGACCGGCTGTACCGCAGGCTGTTCGGTGACCTGGTGGACAGTTCCGAGCTGGCCGAGGCCGCCGCTCTCGCCCGCCGCGCCGCCGAGGCGACTGTCACGGCCGGGCGCCCGCTCGCCGCGGCCAATGCCGCGCTGGAGTGGCCGAGAGAGCCCCACCTTCAGCTCTGGCAGGCGGCGACCGTCCTGCGTGAGCACCGTGGCGACGGTCACCTCGCCGCCCTGCTCCTCGCCGGCCTCGACCCGGCCGAGGCGCTGGTGTCCTTCGCGGCGATAGGCGCCGCTTCCGTCGAGCGCTTCGAAAGCCGTGGCTGGACCCACGAGGAGTGGGCTGCGGCGAGCGAGCGGCTGACGGACAGAGGGCTGCTCGATGCGGACGGCACGGCGACGGAGGCGGGCCGTGACCTGCGCCGCCGCGTCGAGCAGGACACCGACCGGCTGGCGCTCGGCCCCTGGCAGGCCCTCGGCCCGGAATCCACGGAACGCCTGGCCGCGCTTCTGGGCGACTACTGGGTCACCGTGCTGGGATCCGGACTGCTGCCCTCGGAGTCGACGCTCGGCATCGGGAGGGTGTGAGCGCCGCCGCCGCTCCGGATGGCAGGGCGAAGCCGCCCGCGGCTGGGTCGCTCTGCGCGGACGGCCTCATGTGCCGGGTGATGCCGGTGGCTCGGCCACCATGGGTTCTCGGCCGAGGGGCGGGCGGGGTCGGACAGGGCCGGGCGGGTGCGGGCCGCGGGCCGGGTTATGGCTGTTCCGGCCGGTCCTCGTCCATGCCCATCCGCTCGTGCATCTTCTGCTGGGCGGAGTCGACCTGTGACTCGTACTTGTTGCCCGTCTTCTCGTTCGCCTTGCGCTCCGCGACGTCGGACATGTCCCTGGCCTTGTCCTGTGCCGCCTTGTTGCTCTTGAACCTGTCGAAGATGCCCATCCAGAGCTCCTTCCCGGAGATGACTCTCCATCGACGATATTCCCGTGATGTACGAGATGCCCACTTGGGCCGGTCGTGGTCTGGACCTCCCGGCTGCTTCGGAGCGCCCCCTCGCTACGGTGTGCCAGTCCCCGTGAGGGGAATCCGCCCTGTGCGGGGTGGGTAGCGGCCAGTAAGGGGAGGGACGCGTGAGGCGTCTGAGGGGTGGGGCGGCGGTCGCCGTCGCGATGATGTGTGCCGTGACGGTGGCGGGCTGCAAGGAGCAGACCACCGGCTCGGGTTCCGGTTCCGGCGGCGCGGGAGCGACGGCGGGCACCGGAGCGGGAAGCGGCGGTGCGGCCCTCACGGCGGCCGAGTCGCTGACCGTGAAGGGGCGGGCCCCCAAGACCGGCTATGAACGGGAGAAGTTCGGCACCGCCTGGGCGGACACGGACTCCAACTCCTGCGACACCCGGGACGACATCCTCAAGCGTGATCTGGCTGAGGTGAAGTTCACCGGCGGCGTCTGCAAGGTGTCCTACGGGGTGCTGGAGTCGGACCCGTACTCCGGGAAGGACGTGACGTACCGGCGGGGCAGCAGCAAGGTCGACATCGACCATGTCGTCGCCCTGTCCGACGCCTGGCAGAAGGGCGCCAAGTACTGGGACGCCGGCAAGCGGATAGCTCTCGCCAACGATCCGCTGAACCTTCTGGCCGTCGACGCGAGCACCAACCGTTCCAAGGGGGACGGCGACACGGCGACCTGGCTGCCGCCCAACAAGGCCTACCGGTGCACGTACGTCGCGGCGCAGGTCGCCGTGAAGAAGAAGTACGGACTGTGGGTCACCGCGGCGGAGAAGTCCGCGATGGAGAAGGTACTGGAGACCTGTCCCGGCCAGAAACTCCCCACCGGGGGCAACCCCACGAAGGCGCCGGAGCGTTTCCACGCGGGGTGAAACGGACCGGCGGAAGCCGGGGCTCCGCGCCTACTGTGCCCTCATGGAACTCACGGTGTTCAGCCTCGCCGACCGCCCCGACATGCTCGGCCCGGTCCAGGACATGCCGGACAGCTGGCCGGAGTTCGCCAGGCAGGACCTCGTGGGCAACGCGCACTACGGCCGGATCCCCGTGGAGTTCCCGGAGTACGTGCTGTTCGCGCAGGACGAGCGGGGGCAGGTCGTCGCCCATGCCTACAGCGTGCCGTTCGCCCTGCACGCCGACGGCCGGGGCGTGCTGCCCGACCGGGGCTGGGACCAGGTGCTCGTCCGGGCCTTCGCCGACCGGCGCGGCGGGGTGCGGCCCGACACGGTGAGCGCGATCTCGATCGTGGTCGCCCCGCACGCCCAGGGTCTCGGCCTGTCCGGGCGGATGCTCGCGGCGATGCGGGACGGCGCCCGGGCGAAGGGCTTCACCGAGGTCGTGGCCCCGGTCCGGCCGAACGCCAAGCACCTGGAACCGCGCACCCCGATGGAGGAGTACGCGCACCGGGTGCGGGAGGACGGGCTGCCGTACGACCCGTGGCTGCGGGTGCACGTCCGGGCGGGTGCGAGCATCGAGCGGGTGGCGCCGGCGTCGATGACGGTGGCGGGCTCACTGGCGGAGTGGCGCAGCTGGACCGGGCTGCCCTTCGACACGCGGGGCGACATCGAGGTGCCCGGCGCGCTGGCACCGGTGAGGTGCGAGCCGGAGCGGGACCACGCGGTGTACGTCGAGCCCAACGTGTGGATGCGGCACCGTCTCTGACGGGAAGCCGGGCAGTACGCGACCGCCGCGAACCGGCATGTTCCGTCCATGACATCACCCCGAGTGTGAAGTCCCGGTGTGGTTTGACCGATGTGTTCGCAAAGAACCGCACCGGTCCTTAAGGGACGGGTGACAGCAAATCGGCCAGATTCAAAAACAGCTGGTCAAGGCAGGTGCAAGACCTGACCGCGAAGCTGTCCATGGCTGATCCACAGCAGGCAGGATCGCCGGGCTTCTGTGTCGCTTTCTGATGTGTTGGAGTCCTGCCGTGCTGCCCTCCCGGCCGCTGAGTCGTCGCTCGCGCCGTACGTCCCGTGCTCGCCGTACGTCCCGCCTGCGCGGCACGCTCCGACCCCGCTCTGTCAGACGATCGAGCGGAGCATTCCGTTCCCGCAGAACCCTGCGCGGACTCGCCACACTCCTGCTGACCGCTCTCGCGCTCATGCTGACGACCGACCAGGCCGTCGCGGAGGGCCTGGAGTTCGGCAGCATCGAACTGCCGAGCATGAGCCTGGCCTCCCTCGCGTCCTGGTTCACGGACCCGCAGTGGGGCAAGCTGCCGCACCAGCGGTCCGGCACCGCGGCCGGTCACCGGCACCAGGTCGACGCCGCCGCGACCGCCGCCCACCGCGGCGCGGGCCACGCCCCCGGCAAGGGCAAGGGTGAACTCCCCGCCTACCAGGCGCACAAGCCGGCCACGAAGGCAGGACGAAGCGCCGGCGGCACCGGCTTCGACGCCAAGACCAGCAAGCGCAGCGCCACCAAGTCCACGCGCACGGAGACCGTCTACGACAACGCCGACGGCTCCGTCACCCGCCGAATATCCCCGAACCCCGTCAACTACCAGGTCGGCAAGGGCCGATGGGCGCCCATCGACGTGGATGTGCGGGCCGGACCTGACGGACGCTGGTACGAGTCGGCCAACTCCGTCGACGTCGACTTCGCCGCCAAGGCCACCGACCCCGCGCTGACCTCCCTCGCGACCGACACGAAGCACCGCGTCGCCTACGGCCTGAAGGGCGCCGCCCCGGTCAAGGGCACCGCCGACGGCTCGACCGTCACGTACGACCAGGTCCTCCCCGGCACCGACCTGAAGCTCGCGCCGACCGCCACCGGCGTGAAGGAGTCCGTCGTCCTCGACTCCGCCGACGCGGCCGGCACCTGGACCTTCCCCCTCACCCTCCAGGGCCTCACCCCCGTCCAGAGCACCGCCAACGGCTGGATCGACCTGCGGGACTCCTCCGGCAGGACCGTCGAGCGCATCCCCCCGTCGTACGCCTACGACTCCAAGGTGGACCCGCGTTCCGGTGACCCGGCCACCACCCACGCCGTCACCACCGAGCTCGTCAGGAACGGCGACGGTTACGCGCTCGAGATCACCCTCGACAGCACCTGGCTGCACAGCGCCGACCGCGTCTTCCCCGTCACCGTCGACCCCACCGTCACGGACGGCTGGACCACCACCTACGCCGAGTCCGGCACCGGCAACAACATCGACCACTCCTACGAGCAGACCATCAAGGTCGGCTCCTACGACTCCGGCACCCACTCCGCGAACAGCTTCGTCAACCACTGGGACACCGCCTGGGACGGCAGCGGCGCCACCGTCACCGCCGCGAGTCTCCACCTGTTCGACACCTGGGCCGCCACCTGCACGGCGGAACGTTTCGACGTCGCGCTCGTGACCAGCGCCTGGACCCCCGAGGGCGTCACCAGCTACCCCGGCCCCTCGAAGGGGTCGTCGATCGGCAGCGCGACCCCCAGCGTCCCGAACGCCTGCGCGAACACCGGCGCCGACCGCACCGTGGGCGACTGGGTGAGCGTCTCCCTGTCCACCTCCGCGATCCAGGGCTGGCTCAGCGGCACCACCGCCGACCACGGCCTCGCCGTCTACGCGGCCACCACGGACGCCCTGCACTGGAAGCAGTTCGGCTCCTTCAACGACCCCGGCAAGGGCCCGTACATCACGGTCACCTACACCGGCAACACAGCCCCGCAGCTCTACGAGCAGTTCCCGGCGGACAACGCGGTCGTCGGCACCACCACCCCAGAGTTCACGGCCTGGGCGGGCGGCGCCAACTCCACCTCCGGCAGCACCAACAAGTACCTCTTCCAGGTGTTCGACGCCGCCGGCACCAAGGTCGCCGACTCGGGCCTGGTCGCGACGGGCGACTGGACGGTCCCGGCCGGCAAGCTCGCCTGGGGGAAGAACTACAGCTGGAGCGTCCAGGCGTACGACGCCACCACGGCCCTCTACTCGCCCGCCGACCCCTACGAGATATCCATCCAGGTCCCGCAGACCGTCATCACCTCGGGGCTCTCGCAGAACAGCAGCGACCACGGCTTCGACGCGTCCATCGGCAACTACACCACCTCCGACACCGACGCCTCCATCTCCACCGTCGGGCCGTCCCTCGACGTCGACCGCGACTACAACTCCCGCGACCCGCGCTGGACGGGCGCGTTCGGCTCGGGCTGGTCGAGCATCTTCGACGCGAGGGCGACCGAGCAGTACACGGCGGCCGGCGCGGTCGCGAGTGTGCAGGTCACCTACCCCGACGGCTCCCAGGCGGGCTACGGCAAGAACAGCGACGGCACCTTCACCCCGGGCAACGGACGGTTCGCCACCTTCAAGACGGTCACCGGCGGCTACACGCTCACCGACAAGGACGACACCCTCTACACCTTCACCCAGTCCCTGGGCTCCGGCGCCTACGGACTGACCTCGGTGACGGACGCCAACGGCCGGGCGCTGAACCTCACCTGGACCGGCACCCCCGCCCACATCACCAAGATGACCTCGGCGGTTTCCGGCCGCACCCTGAGCCTCACCTGGTCCACCCCGACCGGCGCGCTCGCCGCGCACGTCGCGACCGTCGTGACCGACCCGGTCACGGCCGGGGACTCGGCCACCGTCCAGACCTGGACGTACGGCTACACCGGCGACCAGCTCACCAAGGTCTGCACGCCGCTGTCGACGACGAAGTGCACGGTCTACGGCTACACCACAGGATCCGGCTACCAGAACGCGGCGCTCGACCTCGACCCGCACACCTTCTGGCCGCTGTCGGAGACCTCCGGCACCAGCGCCAAGGACGCCGTCCTCGCCAACGAGGGCACGACGAACGCGACGTACGAGAACGTCACCGTCGGCCAGAGCGGCGGTCCGCTGACCGGCTCCTCCTCGAAGGTGGCCACGTTCAACGGCACCACCTCCGACGTGTCGCTGCCGAAGAACCTCGGCAACGACACCGACTCCGGTGCGCTCTCCCTGTGGTTCAAGACGTCGGCCGGGCCCGGCGTCCTCTACTCCTACGCCTCCCAGCCCATCGGCTCCGGCCAGGCGGCGGGCTTCTACACGCCGTCGATCTATGTCGGCACCGACGGCAAGCTGAACGCCGAGTTCTGGTACAGCGGCGGCATCAACCCGATCGTGTCGACCGCGTCCGTCGCCGACGGCAAGTGGCACCACGTCGTGCTGTCCGCGGCCGGCAACTCCCAGAGCCTCTACCTGGACAACGCCAAGGTCGGCTCGCGCACCGGCACCATCTCCATCAAGAGCGCGACCGCCTTCGGCAAGAACCAGTCCTTCAACTACCTCGGCACCGGCTTCCTCGGCGGCGACTGGCCCGACCACCCGACGTACTCCGACGACGACGGCCACGCCACGTACTTCAACGGCTCCATCGCGGACGTGGGCTGGTACAGCCGCCCGCTCGTCGCCGCCGACGTGAGCGCCCTCTACACGTACGGCACGCACAGCGAGTCCCTGCTGACCTCGGTCAAGCGGCCTTCGGGCAAGACGTACGCGTCCATGACGTACGACACCAACTCCACCGTGCTCACGCAGATGACGGACGAGAACGGCGGCACCTGGGCGCTGGGCACCCCGACCGTCTCCGGGTCCAGCGACACCTACCGGGGCGCGGTCCTCGGCGGGGCGCCGAGCGAGTACTTCCGGCTCGGCGAGGCGGCGGGCGCGACCACGGCCGTGGACCAGGTGCGCGGCGGGAACGGCACGTACAGCGCCGTCACCCTCGGCGCCGCAGGCCCGTTCAGCGACCAGAAGGCCGCGACCTTCGACGGGTCCACCTCCTTGCTGACCCTGCCCAGCGGTTCGCTGCCCGCCTCGGGCGCGCAGTCGACGAGCATGTGGTTCAAGACGACCACGGCGAACGGTGTGCTGCTCGGCGCGAGCAAGGACCCGCTGAGCGCCGGCACCACTACCACCGGCTACACCCCCGCCCTCTACGTCGGCACCAGCGGAAAACTGCACGGAGAGTTCTACTTCTCCGGCGGCTCCACCAAGCCGCTCGTCTCCGCCGCCGCCGTCACCGACGGCAAGTGGCACCAGGTCGTCCTCTCCGCCAGTGCCACCAGCCAGTCCCTCTATCTCGACGGCGCCCTCGTCGGCACCCAGACCGGCACCGCCGCGATGGCCGGACAGCCGTACACCTACGTCGGCGCGGGCTTCAACGGCGGCAACTGGCCGGACGAGGCGCACACCAGCTCCACCTCCAACACCGGGTACGCGACCTACTTCAAGGGCTCCGTCGCCGAGGTCGCGCTGTTCCGCTCGCAGCTCTCCGCCGCGGACGTGGCCCAGAGCTATGAGGCCGCGCAGAACTCCACGGGCCTCCTCCCGGTCGAGACGGTGACCGTCACCTCCCCGACCACCGCGACCCTGAAGTACACGTACGACGTCACCAACAACAACCGCGCCCTCACCGAGACCGACGGCCTAGGCAACAAGACCAGCTTCGGCTACGACTCGGCCGGTTTCGAGCACACCGTGACCGATCCGAACGGCGCGATGACCATCACCGGTCACGACGTGCGCGGCAACGTGGTCTCGTCCACGTCCTGCCAGGACCAGGCCGCCAACAAGTGCAACACCGAGTACTACTCGTACTACCCCGACGACACGACGGCCCAGCTGACCACCGCCGACCCGCGCAACGACCAGCTGCTGACCGAGCGCGACGGCCGGTCGGCCTCGGCCACCGACAACACGTACCTCACCTCGTTCACCTACGACACGGCGGGCAACCAGACCGCGATCACCGGCCCGGCCGTCCCCGGCTTCCCGGCCGGGCGCTCCACGACCACCGTCTACAGCGACGGCACCAGCACCTATCCGTCCGCCGACGGCGGGGTGGTCCCCAAGGGACTGCCGGTGAAGACCGTCTCACCGGGCGGCGCCGTCAACCAGGTGTCGTACCTCAAGAACGGTGACGTCGCCTCCACGACGGACGCCGTCGGACTCGTCACCTCGTACACCTTCGACGGCCTCGGCCAGGTCCTCACCGAGAAGGTCGTCTCCGACACCTACCCGGCTGGCCTGGTGACGTCGTACAAGTACGACACCGCGGGTCAGGTGCTCGAGGAGCACGACCCGCAGCTCACCGACCGGGTCACCGGCGCCACCCACGCATCCGTCACCACCTCCGTGTACGACGACGACGGCAACGTCACCTCGCAGACGGTGGCCGACGCGAGCGGCGGCGACCACTCCCGCACCCAGAACTGGACCTACGACGCCTACGACCGGGTCCTGACCGAGTCCGACGCCAACGCGGCCGAGGGCGCGGGCAACGGCAACACGACGACCTACACGTACGACACCTCCGGCAACAAGACCAAGGAGGTGACCACCGCCGGTACCGAGACCCGGTACACGTACAACGACAACGGCGACCTGCTCACCCAGGGCCTGATGTACACCGGCGACCCGGTGAACCCGCAGCCGGCCGCGCTCCTCACCGAGTCCTCCCGGGCCTACGACCCGGCGGGGCGGCTCGCCTCCATCACCGACGCGATGGGCAACACCACCGCGTACACCTACACCGACGACGGCCTGACCTCCACCGTCAAGCGGACCAGCGCCGACGGCAACAGCACCTACACGCTGGAGTCGGACGTCTACGACGCGGCCGGCAACCTCACCCAGTCGACCACCGACAACGGCGAGACGGTCACCAAGTACACCGTCGACGCGGCCTCCCGGACCACGTCCACCGAGCTGGACCCGACCGGTGTGGACCGGGTGACGACGGTGTCGTACACCCCGGACGACCAGGTCGCCTCCGAGAACGACCACGACACCTCCGGCTACGACCGCACCACCACCAACAGCTACGACGACATGGGCAACCTGCTCGCCGAGACGCTGTACGGGGACGCCTCCGGCCACCCGGCGGGCTGGTGGAAGCTGAACCAGACGTCCGGCCGCTCGGTGACGGACTCCTCCGGCACCGGCAACACGGCCACCGCCGGCCCGGGCGTCACCTGGGCGGACGACGCGGCGAAGTTCGCGGGCTCGACGACCGGCACGGGTGACGTCGTCGCCACCAACGGCCCGGTCCTGGACACCACCGCCTCCTACACGGTCTCCGCGTGGGTGAACCTCGCCGACGCCTCCACCTTCCGCACCTTCGTCGCCCAGGGCGGCACCAACCGCTCCTCCTTCTACCTGCAGTACTCCAAGACCGACAACGCCTTCCGCTTCCACGCCGCCAACGCCGACGTGGCCTCCCCGTCCGCGTACTACGACGCCACCGCGTCCACGGCCGCGCCGCTGAACACCTGGACCCACCTGGTCGGTGTCTTCGACGCGAGCAACGGCGCGATGAAGCTGTACGTCAACGGCGCACAGGCGGGCTCCGCGACCGACACCTCGCCGTGGACCGGCACCGGGCCGCTGTCCGTCGGCGGCGCCAGGACGGCCGGCGGCACGACCTCCGACGTCGTCAACGGCGAGGTCACCGACGTACAGGTCTACCAGCGGGCGCTCGCCGCGACCGACGTGAACTCCCTCTACGGCAAGGGCCGCAGCGGCGGCACGGTCGGCTCCTCCGACGCCCAGACCACCAAGTACACCTACGACCAGCGCGGTCTGCCGACGTCCATGACGGACGCCGAGCAGCACACCACGAACTACGCCTACGACGAGGCCGGCAACCTCGCGGTCACCACCGCGCCCGCCGTCCAGGCGGAGCCCGACGGCAGCACCGCGTCCACCGTCCGCCCGGTCACGACCAGCGGCTTCAACACCTTCGGCGAGGCGGTCGAGGAGCAGGACCCGAACGGCCTGGTCACGACGACCGTCTACGACGCCGAGGGCAACAAGGTCTCCGAGACGCTCCCCTCGTACACCCCGGCGGGCGCGTCGAGTCCCAACGCGGGCACGACCGTGTGGACGTACGACAGCGAGGGCAACCAGACCTCGGTCACCTCCCCCGGCGGGAGGACGACCTCTTACCTCTACGACCAGACGGGCGACGTCGCCCAGGTCACGGACCCCGACGGCACCAAGACGCACGCCGTCTACGACAAGAACGGCGAGCAGCTCTCCGCGACGGACGGCACGGGCGCCCAGGCGCAGGCCACGTACGACTACCTCGGCCGCCAGGTCACCTCGACGACGATGGAGCGCTACCCGTCGACGAGGACCCTGACGAGCACCACGTCCTACGCGGTCACCACCGGCAACCCCTACGGGGCGCACGCCTCCTCGACCACCTCGCCGGGCGGGGTGACGTCGTCCTACGGCTACAACCGGGCCGGTGACGTCACCTCGGTCACCGACGGCGCGGGCAACACCACCCGCTACACCTACGACTTCGAGGGCAACCAGCAGAAGACGATCCTGCCCGACAACACCTGGACCCAGACCGACTACAACGCCGCCGGCGACCCGACGGCCACGCGCGCGTACGACGCGAACAACGTCCAGCTCTGGTCGACCTCGCAGAGCTACGACGGCGTCGGCAACCTGATCGCCGCCACGGACGCACGCCAGCACACCAGCCACTTCACCTACGACGCGGCCGGGACGGTCACCCAGGAGATCCAGCCGGTCGACGCCTCGACGTCGATCACGACGACCTTCGGCTACGACGCGGCCGGCAACCGCACCCGCTTCACCGACGGCCGCGGCAACTCCTGGCGCTACGGCTACACCCCGTGGGGCCAGCAGGAGAAGATCACCGAACCGACCACGGCCCAGTACAGCTCGGCCGCCGACTCGACGACGACGTTCGCCTACGACGCCGACGGGCAGCTGACGAACGCCACGCTCCCCGGCGGCACGACGACGTCGATGACGTACGACTCGGTCGGCCAGCTGAAGTCGATGTCCGGCACGGGCGCCGACGCGGCGACCGCGAAGCGCAGCTTCACCTACGACGCCGACGGCCGCGTCCTGTCGGCCGACACCGACGAGGCCGGGATCACCGGCGCCGTCGACCACCAGGCAGCCACGCACGACGCGTTCACGTACGACGACCGCGGCGACCTGCTGACGACGTCGGGTTCGGCGGGCACGTCGAGCTTCGCCTACAACGACGACGCCAACGTCACCTCCCGCACCGACGCCGCTGGCACGACGACGTACGGCTACGACACGGCGGGCCGCCTGGCCTCGTTGAACGACCCGGCCACGGGCAACCAGCTGACGTACACCTACGACCAGTTGAACGCCCTGAAGACGGTCAAGTACGGCTCGACGGGCCAGACCCGCACCTTCACCTACAACAGCGCGCACCAGCTGACCAACGACGTCCTCGTCCAGGGCGCCTCGACAATGGCGAGCTTCGCCTACGGCTACGACGAGAACGGCAACCTGACGTCGAAGACGACGACGGGCGTCTCGGGCGCGTCGTCGAACACCTACGGCTACGACTGGGCGAACCGCCTGACGTCCTGGAACAACGGGTCCACCGCCACCTCGTACGCGTACGACGCGTCGGGCAACCGCATCCGCAACGGCGCCGACGTCTACACCTACGACGAACGCGACGAACTCACCTCGGACGGCACGCACACCTACTCCTACTCGGCGCGCGGCACGATGACCCAGGAGTCGTCGACGGCCGGCGGGTCGGTCGCGTACAAGACGGACGCGTTCGGCGGCCAGATCGTCGCGGGCGAGCAGTCCTACACGCTGGACGCGACGGGCCGGAACATCACGGACCGCGTCACGTCGACGGGCGCGACCCGCACCTTCTCCTACTCGGGCGCGGGCAACACCGTCGCCTCCGACGGCGACGACACCTACACCTACGATCCGGGCGGCGGCCTGGTGGGCGTCAAGGACACCGGTGGCTCGGCGGTCCTGGCCCTCACCGACCAGCACAACGACGTGGTCGGCTCCTTCACCTCGGGTGCGACGACCCTGACCGGCTCGGCGTCGTACGACCCGCTGGGCAAGGTGGTCTCCCCGACGGACACGGTCGTCGGCCACCTCGGCTTCCAGTCCGGCTGGACGGAGCCCGGCACAGGTGACGTGGGCACGGCATCCCGCTGGTACAACCCGGACACGGGCGTGTTCCTCAACAAGGACAGCGTCTCCCTGAACCCGGTCCCGAACTCGGTGTCGGCGAACCCGTTCGCGTACGTCGACGACAACCCGATGGCGGGCACGGACGAGTCGGGCAACTGCTCGATGTGGGACCTGGTCTGCGGCGCGAAGAAGGCCGCCCACAAGGTCAGCCACGCGGTGAAGCACGCGGCGCACAAGGTCTACCACGCGGTCAAGCACGTGGCCCGCAAGGTCGTCCACGCGGTGAAGCACGCGGCGCACAGGGTGGTCCACCACGTGCGGGACGTGTACCACGCGACGGTGCGGGTGGTGCGGCGCGTCTACCACTACACGGCACGCAAGGTGAGACGCGCGGTCCACCGGGTGGTCCATGCGGTGCATACCGCCTACCACAAGGCGTCGAGGGTGGTGCACCGCGTCGTCCACACCGTCAAGAAGGCGGCGAAGAAGGTCACGCACGCGGTGAAGAAGGCGGCGCACGCGGTCGCCCACGCGTCGAGGACGGCGTACCACGCCACGGTGAAGGCGGCGAAGGCCACCGTCACGTACGCCAAGCACCACGCGGCGGCGATCACGTCCTTCGTGATCTCCACAGCGGTCTTCGCGGGCTGTGAGGCGTTGACGGCCGGCGTCGGCTCGATCGGCTGCGCTGCGGCGGCGGGCGCGGTCGGCTCGCTGGTGGAGCAGGGCTTCGCGTGCGCGCAGAACGGCGGCGACGACTGCGACGCGGGCGCGTTCGCGGGCGCGGCGGTGACGGGCGCGATAGCCGGCGCGCTGGGCGGCGCCCTGGGCAAGATCGGCGGCAAGCTGCTGGCGAAGGCGGCCCCGAAGGCGATGAAGGTCGTCGGCGGCCTCTTCGGCAAGGGCGCGACGGAAGCCGAGGAAACAGCGGCGACGGACGCGACGGAGGCAGCGGCTTCGCGGGCGGACTCGGAGGGTGCGGGGTCGAAGTCTCACTCGCATTCGGACGAGACACCGCCGGGCTGCCGGACCGGCATTCCGCACAGCTTCACGGGCTCGACCCGGGTGCTGATGGCCGACGGCACGACGAAGGCGATCGACCAGGTGCGAGTGGGCGAGAAGATCGCCAACTCGGTGCCGGGAGCGACGGGCACGCAGGCGCACGAGGTCACTGACGTGATCGTGACGCACACGGACCACGACTTCGTGGACGTGACAGTGAAGGGGGCGGCGGGCAAGTCCGCAGAGAAGGACGCTGAGAAGTCCGGCGCGAAGACCGGGGTGAAGTCACTCGGCAAGAAGGTCGCGCGCAAGGCGGCGTTCGGCCTGGCGGCGTCGGCGGCGGTGCTGGGCGCACTGTCGGGCGGTCATGGCCACGGTGACGGCAAGGCGCCGGCGACCCAGCCGGTTGCGGCGGTCAGCACCGCGTCCGGAGCGACTGCGCAGGACGCTCACCTCCAGACGACCTTCCACCACCCCTTCTACGACAAGACCCAGTCGGCCTTCGTAGAGGCCAAGGACCTCAACCCCGGCGACGTCCTCCAGACGCCGACGGGGACTGCCGAGGTCACGGGCGTCCAGCTCTATCACGCGAACACCACCACATACGACCTCACCATTGGTGACCTCCACACGTACTACGTGGGGGCAGGATCCACACCGGTACTCGTCCACAACTGCGACACGCAGGAACTTGGCGCGATGTCTGGGGAGAACGAGCAGAACATCTGGAGCATGAGCTCGCGCGACAAGGGGCTCAAGTTCGAGGACGAGATGGGCTTCTCGAATCTGCCAGCTGGACACAAGGCCTTCGATCATTTCGACGCGGAGAGCGGCGTCGCCATCAGCCTCAAGGCGATGGACACCAGCCTGAAGAGCTTCCAGAACAAGGGGATGCTGTTCAACCGGCTGAAGTCCGCCGTCGACGACGCGGCCGGATACGCTGGCGATCACCGGCACCCGGGAGTGCTCGATCCGTCCGCGATCTCACACCGGGTCGTCTATACAATTATGAAATCCGGCTCGGTCAACGATATGCATCTTGAGCAAATGGGCCGTGCGGTTGACTACGCTGAGAGCAAGGGTGTGACCCTTCTCTTTGGAATGACCAGTGGTTAGCAGGAAGGCGGCGGTCATGGGTTACGAGTTTCACATCACCAGAGCGGAATCGTGGACGGAGAGCGAAGAATTCCCCATTGGTCGTGCGGAATGGGAACAAGTTGCCGAGGCTTGTGATGCGATCGAACTCCAAGGGGACGTGGAGTGGAACGACATTGGAGCACAGCCGGTGTACGGCGCAGCCGCTTCGACGGCCTCGTTTTCCTGGCGACTAGGTCGTGTCGACATCTCCGGCCATTTGGACGACTCGATGTGGAGCATCGCCGAGTCGTTGGCGGAAGAATTGCAAGCATATCTGGTCGGAGACGACGAGTGAAACGAACTTGGAAGTGAGAGCGGTGACCTGCGATGTGTGCGGCCACCAGATGCGGCGATTGCCTGCGGGACCGAGTCGCACGGACGAGGACTGGGTGTGTGCATGGTGCTATGCCGTGACCACGGTGGGGTCAGGACCCGGACAGGTGTCCCGGCCCGCATACACGCCCATGAACCAGCGCTGGGAGCGGGCGGCCGGAGATGGGCTGCCTTCCGATGTCTCCCATGCGTACGGGTACTTCGGCAGGACTCTTTGTGGAATCCAGCGAGACGGCACAACCGCTTCGCCTTACCCGTGGGTTCCGGAGTGGGCCGACGCATGCCCCACCTGTAAGGAAGCTGCGGCTGTCATCGACGAGCGCTGGCCGGTGGCGATGCGAGAGGGCGGACGGGTGCAGAGCACCCCGCCGCCCGACTCGGAGTGGCCGCCCTTCTAAAGCCACCGTGCGGACCTCGCAACGACTCGGGAAGCATCAGTGAACCCCTTCATAGCCATGGCCGGCACCGGCCTGCTCGTCTACGCCACCGTCACCATCCCGCGCAACATCCGCAAGGCCAGAGCGCAGAAGGACGCTCGGCAGGGCCCCTCCGAGAGCGCGCAGAAACCCCTGGTCATTGATGCGGCCGCGTACGGTCTCGTCCCCGCGGCCCGGCTTGACGTCCGTTTCGCGGGCGCGGATCGGCAGGCCGATGCGGTGGCGGAGGCGGCGGTCGCGGGGGATTGGCGGCAGGCGGCGGCGTATCTCGACGAGGCCGGCCGGGACTGGGATCTGCGCTGGTACCGGCTGGGCATCCTTGCCCACGCGGCTGTCCGGGACGACACGTGGCTGAAGACCTGGCGTGCCACCTACCCGTACGATCCGTCGGCCGTTCTCGTGGTGGCCGACGCGTTGACCGTGTTCGCGGGTGAGGCCCGCGGTGAGAAACGCGCGAAGCACACGACCGCCGAGCAGTTCCAGGGCTTCCACCAACTCCTGTCCCAGGCGCTGCCCGTCTGCCAGGAGGCTGCCCGGCTGGCCCCGGACGATCCCAGTCCCTGGGTCGCTCAGATCTCCATCGCCCTGGGTCTCGGCTGGTCCCATGAGGACTTCCGCTCGCTGTGGGCCGAGATCGTCGCTCGCGATCCCCACCACAATGGCGCGCATCTCGCGGCGCTTCAGTACTGGTGTGCCAAGTGGCGCGGTTCGCAGGAGTTGATGTTCGCGTTCGCCGAGGAGGCGGCGGCCGTAGCCCCGCCCGGAAGTCTGCTGCCTGTGCTGCGTCTGTACGCGGCGTTCGAGCACGAGCATCAGACGGGTGACCGCTCGGTCTATCAGCAGCCGTTCATGCGGGCGGCCATCGACGCCACCTTGGACGCCGTCGCCCAGGTCCCGCCGCACCACTACCGCCTGCCCACCGTGCGCCACCTCCTGGCCGACGCCCTGTTCCGCACCGAGCGGTACGCGGAGGCGGTCGAGCAGTTCCGTGCGGTCGGTGGCTTTGTAGGCAGCGTGCCGTGGAACTACTCGGTCGACCCGGTGCGGGAGTTCGTCCACGCCCGTACGAACACCTTTGTGGAGTGGGAGAAGGCGGGCCGACCCGCGGCGCCGAGGACGCCTTCATGAACGGATCCGTGCCACCCCTGGAGAGCCTGGTGGACTGGCGTTTCGACGAGACGTTGACAGCGCAGATCCGGCGGATGGACCGGGCCCAGCGGCACCAGGCCGTGTTCTTCGCGTTGCGCCGACTGCAGGCGCCTCTGTCGGACATCGCGATGCCGCAGGAGTGGGGCGTCGACTCCGCCGTGGTCGAGCTGCTCCTCCGTCAGGGTGCCGTGCGGCTGAACGGCGAGCCCGATGACGCTTTGCAACTGGCACTCGACCGGTTGAGCCGCGCGCCGCTTTTCGAATCCGAAATCGCCCCGGAACTCGCCGGGCTCTTTCAGCTGGAGGCCATCAGCGGCTGGATGCTGCTGAGCGAGGCCCTGGGCGAGATGAGCGAGGACCAGACGGACACCATCGTCGTCCGCACCCGGGAACTGGCCGCCCACCTCGACGAGTGCGTTTCGGGAACCTTGACGGTGGTGCCGGGGGAGGAGGACCGCGAGTGCTACCTCGTTGATGTCGCCGAACCGCTCCGCGCCTATGGCCTGGGCTACTTCGCCACCCGGAATCTCGTAGTCGAGAACCGGTGCCACGAGGCGATCCTGGCTGCCACCGACGGCTCCCACCTGCCGGCCTCCGTGACGGGGCGCGAGCTGTTGGCTCTGTGCGACGGGTACAGCCGCGAGCTGACAGCGGCGATCACAGCGTTCCCACGCGTCTGAGGATTGTCTCGTGACCCTCAACGGGCGAGCGACAACCGCGTGGCTTCGGACTCCGAGTTCGTCACGGGACAGCCCTCAGTTGATGATCTCGGCGCGGTCGTCCAGACGGATCGCGGCCAGCCGGTCTCGCCACATCTGGAGAGCCTCGGGTGTCTGTCGTGTCCAGTCGGTGACCTCTCCGATGATCCGGAGGGGGTCACTGCTGCGATAGGAGCGGGTGGGATTGCCGGGGAACTTTCTGTCGGTGACATTCGGATCGTTCTCGAACTCCCCGGTCGGTTCGACGACATACACCCGCGGGGCCCCGTCGCCGGCGGCGAGTTCGGCTGCGAGCCCCGCGCCGTCGCGCAACGCGGTGAAGTAGACGTGGTTCATCACGATCTCGGGCCGGTAGTTGGAACGGAAACCGGCGGTGAGATGATCTCCGACCCGCAGCTCGGCCTTTGTGCCGTGAAAGAACGGCCCCTCGTCCAACGCCTCGTCCATCGCCACAGATTAGCAACACGTGTTGTCGTGACGGCGAGCCGTCCGGGGCGGCTCGGATGCCGTGATCACACCAGCCGCAGGCAGGACGCGGGGCGTGGACGTCCGGCACCCGGCGCATCCTGCCGCGGGTCGCGGGTCGCGGGTCGCGGGTCGCGGGTCGCGGGTCGCAGGGCGCTCGGCGCCCGCCCGCCCGCCGTCCCTACCTCCCGTACGGGTACCCCTGCTGGTACGGCCCGCCCTGCGGGGGCATGCCCGTGCCGTAGGCCGGCTGGGGTGTCGGGAGGCTCTTGTCGAACATCGCGAACAGAAGCATGCCCGTCGCCGTCAGCAGGGACACCATGACGGCGATGCCGAGGTAGGGGTCGCCGTCGCCGTCGGCCGTCATCACCGCCCACGGCAGGGTCACGCACTCGTACAGCGCGAACGAGGCGAAGGCCGCCCAGTCCGAGGAGTGGCCGCGGCGGATCGCCACATAGAGGAAGGGCACCCAGACCAGCAGGCCCAGTGAGCCCCAGACCAGGACCCCCCAGGCGAGCCGCTGGAACCAGCCGCCCGCAAGCCGTCTCTCCGCGCCCGCCGCCGTCGATGTCGTCGGCATCGTCATGTCGCCCCCCAAGTCACCAGGAGCTAAGGGTAGGACACGGACGAACCACTCCACGGCATCGCTTCTTTACTGTGACATGAGCGAATCTTGTGGCTATGCGGGACCTGTGTTTCCCGATCAGTGGGACGCCGCGGGTTACGGTGCGAGCCGCCGGTACGGACGTCGAGTCGACACCGTATCGTCGCACCGGTTCAGGGGACTTCGGCCTGGCAAGGCACACGCCACAGGCCCACGCGGCAACAGCGCCGCACACAGAGACGAACGATGGGGTGGGGATGGCCGAGCACCGGCAGTCCAGGAAGCGCAGATACATCACGTGGGGCGTGGCCGGAGCGGCCGTCCTCGCGGGGGCCGGGATAGCGGCGCAGACCTCGATGGCGGCCACCACCTGGCCCGCCCAGAAGACGTACACCGGACGTGCCTTCGACGCCTGCACCGCGCCCTCCCTGGCCGCGATGAAGGCCTGGAAGACCGACGGGTACTACGGCGGCGCGGCCGTCTACGTCGGTGGCAAGAACCGGGGCTGCGCGCAGCCCAACCTGACCGCCTCCTGGGTGAAGTCGGTCAACGCGGTCGGCTGGAAGCTGATCCCGCTCTACGTCGGCGCCCAGCCGCCCTGCCAGACCGGCTCCAGCCCCGAGAAGATCACCGCCGCCACGGCCACCTCGCTCGGCGCGACCGACGGCGCGGACGCGGTCGCCAAGGCCTCGGCGCTCGGCATGAAGGCCGGCAGCCCGATCTACCTCGACATGGAGGCGTACGACATCACCAACAAGGCGTGCAACGACGCCGTGTTGGCGTACGTGCGCTCCTTCACCAAGACGCTGCGCGCCAAGATCTACCGGGGCGGCTACTACGGCTTCAGCAGCTCCAGCGCCAAAGCCATCGCCACCGCGACGAACAAGACGGACCTGCCGGGCAACCTCTGGTACGCCCTGTGGGACAAGAAGGACACCACGACCACCGACTGGCCGTGGGGCGCGACCCAGTTCACGAACCACAGCCGCGGCCACCAGTTCCAGGTCAACAGCAAGGAGACCCGCGGCGGTTACACGATCACCGTGGACCGCGACTCGTGGGACGCCCCGGTCGCCATCGTCGGCTGATCCGGATCACATGAGGCGTGACGCGCGAGTCCTGACACGCGAGGCGTGAGGGAGGGGCAGGACATGAGGATGGTCTTCGCGGGGGCCGTGGCCGGTGCGGCGCTGCGTACGCCCGTCGCGCGCGCGGGCTTCACGCTGCTGCCAGTCCTCAGCCTGGGGCTGCTGTGCCCCGTCCCGTCCCTCGTGCTGGCCCTGCGCCGGCGCTCCCGGGCCGACTGGTCGGCCTTCGTCGCCTTCAGCGCGGTGCTGGCCGCCTGGCTCACCGAGCTCGCGCTGACCCCGGTCGACACGCACGGGGCGCTGTTCGCGCTCGACGTGCTGCTGATCGCCCTGTCTACGGCCGGCGCCGCCACGCACGCGTGGCGCGCCTGGCCGCAGCGACCGACCGGGGAGTAGCGAAGAAGAAATGGAGCGGCAGCGGTGAGCAAGCAGGTCAGACAGGTGTCCCAGGCACGGGCGGCGCGGGCGGCGCAGAGGGCGGACGGGGCGCGCGAAGGGCGGGCGTTCGCCTTCGGGCTTGCGGCCGTCACCTGGCTGCGCGCGCTGCGCGGGCGCACTCTCGCCCTCGCGGCGGGCGCCCTCGTGGCAGCGGCGGCCCTCACGGTGGCCGCCGTCCTCCTCTTCTCCCACGACGACCGTCCCGCCGTCCCCGACACCCGCGCCCGCGCGTACAGCGACGTGGACGCCTGTCTCCTCACCGACGACAAGGGCATCACCGCCGACAGCACCGCGGCCACCGTCTGGCAGGGCATGCAGGACGCGTCTTCGAAGACGCACGCGCGCGTGAGCTACGCGCCGGTGACCGGCGAACAGAGCACCGGCAACGCGCGACCCTTCCTCAACGGCCTGCTTCAGCGCTCCTGCGACGTCGTCCTGGCGGTCGGGAAACCAGAGGTCACCGCAGTGGAAGCGACGGCGGCGCAGTACAAGAAGGTCGACTTCGTCCTGGTGGGCGGCGCCACGCGCGCGAACGTGAACGTGCGCACGGTGGCCACGGGCGACGGCCTGCGCGCGGACGTCGCGGACGCCGTCGAGCACGCGGTGGACGCGCGAGGCTGAGCCCTCGCACCGACGAGCGGGCGGCGAGCGGGCGCGGCGGTGCCCGAAGTCCTGGTGAATCGTTGGTCGAATGGGTTGGCCCCAGCCGCCCCACTGCCTAACATCGATCACCGCAAGACTTTGTGCACCGTCGCACAATCTCCTCGGGAGGTTCCCTTGCACCGCCGTCGTCGCACCGCGCTCCTGCTGTCCGCCGCGATCGTGGCGGCCCCTCTCCTCGCCGCCTGCGGGAACGACGCGCATCCGGGCGCTGCGGCCGTCGTCGGCGGCCAGCGGATCACCGTCGCGCAGTTGGAGAGCCGGGTGGACGAGGTGCGCACGGCCCAGCGCGCCGCGGTCACCGACGACGCCCAGTACAAGCAGGTCGTCGCCCAGACCGGCACCCTCGCCCGCGACACCCTGCACGGCATGGTCCTCGACAAGGTGCTGCACCGGGCCGCCGAGGACGCGGACATCACCGTCAGCCGCCGGGAGGTCCAGGAGATGCGGGCCGGTCTGGAGCAGCAGGCGGGCGGCGCGAAGGGCCTGGAGACGGCGTGGCTCCAGCAGTACGGCATTCCGCCGCAGCGCCTCGACGAGAATCTGCACCTCCAGCTGGAGGCCCAGAAACTCGCCGCCGGGCTCGGTACGAACACCAGCCAGCCCGCCTTCTGGAACGCCCTGTCCAAGGCGTCCAAGGCGCTCGGCGTCGATCTCAACCCGCGCTACGGGAACTGGGACGCGCAGAAGGTCGCCCGCGTCGACGCGAAGACGCCCTGGGTACGGGAGATCTCGACGGCGGGGACGCAGCAGACGACGTGACCACGTGATCGCCCGACACCACGTGCTCACCCGACCAGGTGGCCGTGTGATCGTATGACCGGCTGACCTGTCCTGTGGATAACTCGGAGGGCCGCCGGCGGGTGTGGGTTACGTTCGGGGTGTGAACGCAATCAGCTCCGCCGCCGCCCACGCCGAGGTCGCCGCCCCCGGCCGGGTCGTCCTGCTCACCACCAGCCACCGGGTCGCCCCCGGCCTGTTGTCCTGGCCCGCCTGGCAGGCCCTGCGCACGGCGGACCGGGTGCTGTGCGCGGACGGCGCTCATCCGCAGCTGCCTTACCTGCGGGACGCGGGCATCACGGTCGAGGAGTCCTCCCCGACCGCCGAGGAGCTGCTCGCCGCCTGCGCCGACGGCCGCACGGTCGTGGTCGTGGCCACCGGCGAAGGCGAACCGGCCCTCACGGACGGCCTGGCCCGGCTGGCCGGCTCCGGCCGTGTGTCGATGCCCGACCTGGAACTGCTGCCCGCCTCCTACGACCTGCCCGGCGCCCGGCTCCTCGACCTCGTCCAGGTCATGGACCGCATCCGCGTCGAGTGCCCGTGGTCCTCCCGGCAGACCCACAAGGGCCTGGCGAAGTACGCGGTCGAGGAGTCGTACGAACTGGTCGAGGCGATCGAGGACGGAGACCGCGACGAACTCCGCGAGGAGCTGGGCGACGTTCTGCTCCAGGTCGTCTTCCACGCCCGCATCGCCGAGGAGGACGAGGAGTCCCCCTTCTCCGTCGACGACGTCGCGGGCACGATCGTCGCCAAGCTCATCCACCGCCACCCCCATGTGTTCGGCGACGCCACGGCGACGACCCCGGAGGAGGTGAAGGAGCACTGGCTCCGCACGAAGGCGACGGAGAAGCGGCGGGAGTCCGTGACCGACGGCGTCCCCCTCCACCAGCCCGGACTGGCCCTCGCGACGAAACTGGTGTCCCGGGCCCGGACGGCACGACTGGAGGTGCCACTCCCGGCGGCCGAGGGCATCGGCTACGAACTGCTCGCGCTGGCGGCACGCGCCGAGTCGGAGGGCATAGACCCTGAGGCGGCACTGCGGGCGGCGGCCCGCACGTACCGGGACGCGATCCGGGGCGTCGAAGGTATAGAGGAGACAGAGGATATAGAGGGTATGGAGGGCTGATTCGAGGGCTCCTCGTCCGGGCTCCCCCATAAAGGCGCGGTTCGTCCGGGCTCCCTGTCCGGGTTCCCTGTCAGGGCTTCCCCTCCGGCTTCCCCTCCGGCTTCCCCCCGGGTTCCCTGTCGGGGCTTCCCGTCCGGGTTCCCTGTCCGGTCCGGTTGCCCCGCCGCCGGTCGAAGCGCCTCGCGGAGCTGTCGGGCCCCCCGCCCGAGGCCCTTGCGGAGCCGTCGGGCAACCTCCTCCACCCGAGGCCCTCGCAGAGCCCCCTCGGGAACCCCGCTACCGTCAAGGCGTGACCAACCAGCCCCGCCCCTCGGGCGACACCCCGCCCGCCCCCGACCTCTTCACCTGGGAATTCGCCACCGACCCCTATCCCGCCTACGCGTGGTTGCGTGAGCACGCCCCCGTGCACCGCACCACCCTGCCCAGCGGTGTGGAGGCCTGGCTGGTCACCCGTTACGCCGACGCGAAACAGGCCCTGGCCGACCACAGGCTCTCCAAGAACCCCGCGCACCACGACGAACCGGCGCACGCCAAGGGCAAGACCGGCATCCCAGGTGAGCGCAAGGCGGAGCTGATGACGCATCTGCTCAACATCGACCCGCCGGACCACACACGGCTGCGTCGGCTCGTCAGCAAGGCCTTCACGCCGCGCCGGGTCGCCGAGTTCGCCGCCCGGGTCCAGGAGCTGACGGACGACCTCATCGACCGGTTCGCCGCCGAGGGCGAGGCCGACCTCATCCACGACTTCGCCTTCCCGCTCCCCATCTACGCCATCTGCGACCTCCTGGGCGTCCCCCGCGAGGACCAGGACGACTTCCGCGACTGGGCCGGGATGATGATCCGGCACGGCGGAGGTCCCAGGGGCGGGGTCGCGCGGTCGGTGAAGAAGATGCGCGGATATCTGCTGGAGCTCATCCACCGCAAGCGAGCGGAGCTCCCGGCCGAGCCGGCTCCCGGCGAGGACCTCATCTCCGGCCTGATCCGCGCCTCCGACCACGGCGAGCACCTCACCGAGAACGAGGCCGCCGCCATGGCCTTCATCCTGCTGTTCGCCGGCTTCGAGACGACCGTCAATCTCATCGGCAACGGCACCTACGCCCTCCTCACCCACCCCGAGCAGCGCGAACGCCTCCAGCGGTCGCTCACCGAGGACGGCGGCGACCGCACCCTCCTGGAGACCGGCGTCGAGGAACTCCTGCGCTACGACGGCCCCGTGGAACTGGCCACCTGGCGGTTCGCGACCGAACCGCTCAGCATCGGCGGGCAGGACATCGCGCCGGGCGACCCGGTCCTGGTCGTCCTGGCGGCCGCCGACCGTGACCCGGCCCGTTTTTCGGACCCGGACACCCTCGACCTCTCCCGCCGGGACAACCAGCACCTCGGCTACGGCCACGGCATCCACTACTGCCTGGGCGCCCCGCTGGCCCGGCTGGAGGGCCAGACCGCGCTGGCCACGCTTCTCACCCGGCTGCCCGACCTCCGACTGGCCGTGGCTCCGGCCGAGTTGAGATGGCGTGGCGGACTCATCATGCGCGGACTGCGGACTCTGCCGGTCGAGTTCACTCCGGTGCATTCCGGTTCATAACAGCTACGGACCTGACCGAATGTCGGCCGGAGTGTGACCGTTCGGCAAAGCAAAGGTGACCAACACTCAAGTCTGTGATCTTCACGTGATCTGCGCGGCATTAACTTGTGACAAGTGATCGTCTGCCGATACGTTCACTCGTCAGCGCGACGCATCGGTTCAACCCGCCGCGCCGGTCAGTGCTGTCCAGAGAAAGGCCCCTCGCATGCTCTCCGGGAACGGTCGTCACCGTCGCCCCCGCCAGGCCCCGGCTCTCCTCGTCGCGGCCGGAGTGACGGGCTCCGCCATCGCCATCCCGCTGCTCGCCGCCTCCGGCGCGAGCGCCGCCGACGGCACGGTCTGGGACAAGGTGGCGCAGTGCGAGACCGGCGGCTCGTGGAGCGCCGACCAGGGTGCCGGCGAGTACGGCGGCCTGAGCCTCACCCAGAAGGACTGGGAGACGTACGGCGGCCTCGACTACGCGGCGAGCCCCGATCTGGCCAGCCGCAACCAGCAGATATCCGTGGCGCAGAAGGTGCTCGCGGCCCAGGGCATCGGCGCCTGGGGTACCTGCGGGCTGACCTCCGGGCTCACCCAGGAGAACGGCGCGCTGAGCGTGGACACCGGCGTGGCGGACGACTCATCGGATTCGTCCGACTCGTCGGACTCATCCGGGTCTTCCGGATTGTCCGACCTGTCCAGGGGGTTGTCCGGCTCCTCGAGCGGCGGTGACGCCTCGACCGGATCGTCGGACTCGTCCGCCGATTCCTCCAGTTCGCCCTCGGCGTCCGCTTCTTCCTCTTCTTCCTCTTCCTCCCCTTCGTCCTCTTCTTCCGCCGCGGACGGTTCCGGTGCGTCCGGCGGTTCTGGTGGCAAGGGTGACGGGCAGACGGGTGGCGGCTCGGTCGCGGCATCCCCGCAAGCGGACGACTCGGACAATTCGGGTCAGGAAGCGGGTTCTTGGAGCCTCGTCGACACGGGGTCCCTCGGTTCCGGCCGCCATCGCGGCACCGCCGACGAGGCCACACCCAAGAGCGCGACCGACGCGGGCGTGGACGCCCTGGACGGCACCACCACCGCGTCCACCGGCCGGCACGCCGCGGCCACCTATCTCGTCCAGGAGGGCGACTCCCTCGAGTCCATCGCCGACTCCCTTGACCTCGACGGCGGATGGCGCGCCCTCTACGCCGAGAACAGGGGCCTCATCGGCGCCGACCCGAGCAACATCACCCCCGGTCAGACCCTCGACACAGGGGTGGAATAGGGCGCAAAGCCCAAGAAAAACAGCGGCAGTTCACGTCACGCTTCGCACTGAATGTCCGATTTGGTGAAGTGTGGGATGAGTCTCAGAAGCCCTGATCGTCTTTGAAATTCCGCCGATCGCGTGTCTACGGTCGAGGCCGCTCGGCAACCCGAGCCCCGGCCGTCGCAACGCCGAATCCTGCCAGCGACGACCCGGGAACAGTCGTCGCGTCAAGCGCCGTAGGCAGGAGCGGGGGACCCAAGGTAAGTGCCGCATCGGGGTGGTTGACCGGAACGGCTAGGGGTTAAGCCACACCCCCCACGGAGCAGTGCTCCGGTGGGTGAGGAGTGGCCGGGCAACTCACACGGCCCGAACCCGACAGCTCACCTCGTAGGCGTCGGTGAGGGGATCCACCATGCTGTTTTCCGGTAAGGGCAAGCACCGTCGTCCGTCCAAGGCCACCCGCGTCGCCACGCTCGCCGGCGTCACCGGTGTCGCCATCGCCGCCCCGCTGATGGCGGCCGGCAACGCCTCCGCCGCCACCTCCTCCGAGTGGGACGCGGTCGCCCAGTGCGAGTCCGGCGGCAACTGGTCCATCAACACCGGCAACGGCTTCTACGGCGGCCTCCAGTTCTCCGCCTCCACCTGGGCCGCGTACGGCGGCACGCAGTACGCCGGGCAGGCCAACCAGGCCTCCAAGTCCCAGCAGATAGCCATCGGCGAGAAGGTCCTCGCGGGTCAGGGCAAGGGTGCCTGGCCGGTCTGCGGCACCGGCCTGTCCGGCGCCGCCTACAACGGCGGCAGCGCCGGCTCCTCGAGCTCCGGTTCGGCCGGCTCGTCCAGCTCCTCCGATTCCTCCAGCTCGTCGAACAGCGGCAGCACCAGCACCCGCTCGACCGAGGAGCAGAGCGCCTCCCGCTCGACCGACCGCCCGGCCGCCTCCAAGACGGTCACCACCCCGACCGGCAAGAAGGTCAAGAAGGGTGACGGCGAGTACAAGGTCGGCAAGGGCGACACCCTCAGCTCCATCGCCGAGAAGCACAAGGTCAAGGGTGGCTGGGAGAAGCTCTTCCAGCTGAACAAGGACATCGTCACGGACGCGGACCTCATCTACCCGGGCCAGCAGCTGCACCTGAAGTGACACTGCGCCTGAAGTGACACTGCACCTGAAGTGACACTGCGCCTGAAGTGGCACTGCACTTGAAGTGGCACCGCGCCTGAAGTGACACCTGGTCCCCAGAGAAGCCACAGTGCCCTCACATCCGAGGTCGGCACACTGAAGACCTCGTGAGGGTCACCCCCCCGTCCCCACGGGCTCCCCGCTCCGGTGCGCGTTCCCCCGTACGCACCGGGGCGGGGTTTCTCTTTGCCCGTTCGCCACTTCCTGTTGGCTTTTCTCGGCCACCCTCTTTGTTCCGGGCGGAAACAATAGGTACCGTCTGTCTGTCCACGGGACGGTCGGTCGGCTGCCGACGGCCCCGGGGCGGTTAGGCTCTAGTCGCAAGGCTCAGCAAGGGCTCCTCAAGGCCCCTGGGCCCCGCACAACCAGCGTCACATCCCAAGAAGGAGATGCTCGTGCCGTCCATCGACGTCGTCGTAGCCCGGGAAATCCTGGACTCCCGAGGCAACCCCACGGTCGAGGTCGAGGTCGGCCTCGACGACGGCAGCACGGGTCGTGCCGCCGTTCCGTCCGGCGCCTCCACCGGTGCCTTCGAGGCCATCGAGCTCCGCGACGGTGACCCCAACCGCTACCACGGCAAGGGTGTCGAGAAGGCCGTCCTCGCCGTCATCGAGCAGATCGGCCCGGAGCTCGTCGGCTACGACGCCACCGAGCAGCGCCTGATCGACCAGGCGATGTTCGACCTGGACGCCACCGACAACAAGGGCTCGCTCGGCGCCAACGCCATCCTCGGCGTCTCGCTCGCCGTCGCCCACGCCGCCTCCGAGGCCAGCGACCTGCCGCTGTTCCGCTACCTGGGCGGCCCGAACGCGCACCTGCTGCCCGTTCCGATGATGAACATCCTGAACGGCGGCTCGCACGCCGACTCCAACGTGGACATCCAGGAGTTCATGATCGCCCCGATCGGCGCGGAGTCCTTCTCCGAGGCGCTGCGCTGGGGCGCCGAGGTCTACCACACCCTCAAGAAGGTGCTGAAGACCAAGGGCCTGTCCACCGGCCTCGGCGACGAGGGCGGCTTCGCCCCGAACCTGGAGTCCAACCGCGCCGCGCTCGACCTCATCATCGAGGCCATCCAGCAGGCCGGTTACATCCCCGGCGAGCAGATCGCGCTCGCGCTCGACGTCGCCGCGTCCGAGTTCTACAAGGACGGCAAGTACGAGTTCGAGGGCAAGTCCCGCTCGGCCGCCGAGATGACCGAGTACTACGAGGAGCTCGTCTCCGCGTACCCGCTGGTCTCCATCGAGGACCCGCTGTACGAGGACGACTGGGCCGGCTGGAAGGTCATCACCGACAAGCTGGGCGACAAGGTCCAGATCGTCGGCGACGACCTCTTCGTCACCAACCCCGAGCGTCTGGCCCGCGGCATCGAGGAGGGCTCCGCGAACGCCCTGCTCGTCAAGGTGAACCAGATCGGCTCGCTCACCGAGACCCTGGACGCCGTCGAGATGGCCCAGCGCAACGGCTTCAAGTGCATGATGTCCCACCGCTCCGGCGAGACCGAGGACGTCACCATCGCCGACCTCGCCGTCGCGGTGAACTGCGGTCAGATCAAGACCGGCGCCCCGGCCCGCTCGGACCGCGTCGCCAAGTACAACCAGCTGCTGCGCATCGAGGAGATCCTCGACGACGCCGCGGTGTACGCCGGCCGCTCCGCGTTCCCCCGGTTCCGCTCTGCGAACTGATCGGCGCAGCAAGGGCTGAGTCGAAGGCTCCGCCAGTCGTACGTACGTCCCCGTACCCGGTCCCGTACCGTGTGCGGGGACGTACGCACGTGTGAGACGGGAGGCGGGAAACAGTGGCCGTGAAGGACCGGGACCGTTTCTCCACCGCGACCAGGATCAAGCTGCTCGGCGAACAGACCGCGGCCCGGGTCTACCGCTCCCAGACCAGGCGTCAGGCCCGCCGCTCCCGGCTCACCGGCCGCGCCGCGCTTCTCGCGATGGTCCTGTGCACGCTGATCGTGGCCCTGGCCTACCCGATGCGCCAGTACGTCTCCCAGCGTGCCGAGATCGCCGACCTGGAGCGCGAGAAGCAGCAGGCCGGCGAACGCGTCGAGCAGCTGCGCGACCTCAAGGCGCGCTGGCAGGACGATGCCTACGCGGAGCAGCAGATCCGGTTGCGACTGCACTATGTGCTGCCCGGGGAGACCGGGTTCGTGGTGATCGACCCGGACGCGGCCAGGCAGTCGCGCGCCGACCTCGGGGCGGCCGACCGCCCCTGGTACGCGAACGTCTGGGACGGCGTCGACAAGTCCGACGCCTCCGACCGGTGAACCGACCGGCAGCCGGAGCCGGTGAACCGACCGGCAGCCGGAGCCGGTTTACCGACCCGCAGCCAGAACCCAGTGGACCGACCCGCAGGCAGAATCAGTGGCCCGACCCGCACGCAGAACCTCTGGACCGACCCGCACGCAGAACCAGTGGACCGACCGGCAGCCAGGGCCGATGGACGGAACCGGCAGCCAGAACCGATAGAAAGACAGGCATGGAAACGCCCCCGCCGACCACCCCGCGCACCGAGCCCACCGACGCGGACGTCGAGGCCTTCAAGCAGCAGCTCGGACGGCCGCCGCGCGGCCTGCGCGCGATCGCGCACCGCTGCCCGTGCGGCCGGCCGGACGTCGTGGAGACGGCTCCCCGGCTGCCCGACGGCACGCCCTTCCCGACGCTGTACTACCTGACGTGCCCCAAGGCCAACTCGGCCATCGGCACGCTCGAGGCGAACGGCGTGATGAAGGAGATGACGGAGCGGCTGCGCACCGACCCCGAACTGGCCGCCTCCTACCGTGCCGCGCACGAGGACTACATCCGGCGCCGGGACGAGATCGAGGAGCTGAAGGACTTCCCCAGCGCGGGCGGCATGCCGGACCGCGTGAAGTGCCTGCACGTGCTCGTGGCGCACTCCCTGGCCGCAGGACCGGGCGTGAACCCGCTCGGCGACGAGGCCCTGGCGATGCTCCCGGAGTGGTGGCGCAAGGGCAGCTGTGTGACGCCGGTTCAGCTGGACGAGCCGAAGGCGGCCGCTCGGTGACCCGCGTCGCCGCCGTCGACTGCGGTACGAACTCGATCCGCCTGCTGGTCGCCGACGCCGACCCGGAGACCGGTGAGCTGGTCGACCTGGACCGCCGGATGACGATCGTCCGCCTCGGCCAGGGCGTCGACCGCACCGGACGGCTCGCCCCCGAGGCGCTGGAGCGGACCTTCGCGGCCTGCCGGGAGTACGCGGCCGCCATCAAGGAGTACGGCGCTCAGCGGCTGCGTTTCGTCGCCACCTCCGCCTCCCGGGACGCGGAGAACCGGGACGAGTTCGTGCGCGGGGTGCTGGACATCCTCGGCGTCGAGCCCGAGGTCATCACGGGCGACCAGGAGGCCGAGTTCTCCTTCACGGGCGCCACGAAGGAACTCAAGGGGCGTGCCGACCTCGCCAGGCCCTTCCTGGTGGTGGACATCGGCGGCGGCTCGACCGAGTTCGTCGTCGGCGACGACCGGGTGCGCGCCGCGCGCTCCGTCGACGTGGGCTGCGTACGGATGACCGAGCGGCACCTGATCGTGGACGGTGAGGTCGCCGACCCGCCCACCGCCGGGCAGATCGCGGCGATGCGCGCCGACATCGAGGCCGCCCTCGACCTGGCCGAGCGGACCGTCCCGCTTCGTGAGGCGCACACCCTGGTCGGTCTGGCCGGCTCGGTCACGACGGTCGCGGCGATCGCGCTGGGACTGGACGAGTACGACTCCACGGCGATCCACCACTCGCGGATCGGTCTCGACCGGGTCAGGGGCATCAGCGACGCCCTCCTGAGGGCCACCCACGAACAGCGCGCGGCGCAGCCGGCGATGCATCCGGGCCGGGTGGACGTGATCGCGGCGGGCGCGCTCGTACTGCTGGCGATCATGGAGCGGATCGGCGCGCAGGAGGTCGTGGTGAGCGAGCACGACATCCTCGACGGCATCGCCTGGTCGATCGCGTAGCCGCCGGACGACCCGGTACTCGCACTCTGCTGAGCAGGCCGGATGCGCGTATGAGCAGTGCCGAGGGGCCCTTCGTGGCCCCTCGGACGCGTTCCGGGGGCACCCCCTCGGGAAAGTTCGTGAAGTTCTTCACAAGGAATTCGGCCCTGTCGGAGGAAGGAGACGTCCTCGTTGACCCTTCCGGGGGCCCAACACCCGTGTGAACGTGTTCAAAAGAGGCGGGCGCGGACGTGTCGCGGAGGTGCCGGGAGGGGGTCCCGGGGGGGCCTCACGGAGGCCCTCCGGGCCCGGAGAGGCAGCTCACGCGGCATTGACAACGCCATGCCCTACACGCTGGTTCCCGTTCCGCGCCATGACGTGGATCACGCGGGCCGCGGAGGATAGCACACACCCCCTCGAAGCTTGTGAAGGGGCGCACGAGCTACCCCCCTGGAGCGGGTGGATACTCGATGGCATGAGCACCACGGAGCGTCCCAGGATCCTCGTAGTAGGCGGTGGGTACGTAGGCCTGTACGCAGCTCGGCGCATCATGAAGAAGATGCGCTACGGCGAGGCGACCGTCACGGTCGTCGACCCCCGGTCGTACATGACCTACCAGCCCTTCCTCCCCGAAACCGCCGCCGGCAACATCTCCCCGCGCCACGTCGTCGTCCCGCTGCGACGCGTGCTGCCCAAGGCGGAGGTTCTCACCGGCCGGGTCACCACCATCGACCAGGACCGCAAGGTCGCCACGATCGCCCCGCTGGTCGGCGAGGCGTACGAGCTGCCCTTCGACTACCTGGTGATCGCGCTCGGCGCGGTCTCCCGCACCTTCCCGATCCCCGGCCTCGCCGAACAGGGCATCGGTATGAAGGGTGTGGAGGAGGCCATCGGCCTGCGCAACCACGTCCTCGAGCAGCTCGACAAGGCCGACTCCACGACCGACGAGGAGATCCGCCGCAAGGCGCTCACCTTCGTCTTCATCGGCGGCGGCTTCGCCGGTGCGGAGACCATCGGTGAGGTCGAGGACCTGGCCCGGGACGCGGCCAAGTACTACAAGACGGTGTCCCGCGAGGACATGCGGTTCATCCTCGTCGACGCCGCCGACAAGATCCTTCCCGAGGTCGGCCCCAAGCTGGGCCAGTACGGCAAGGAGCACCTCGAGGGCCGCGGTGTGGAGATCTACCTCTCCACCTCCATGGACTCCTGCGTCGACGGCCACGTGGTGCTGAAGAACGGCCTCGAGGTCGACTCCAGCACCATCGTGTGGACGGCCGGCGTCAAGCCCAACCCGGTGCTGGCCCGCTACGGCCTGCCGCTGGGCCCCCGCGGTCACGTGGACACGGCGCCCACCCTCCAGGTGCAGGGCACCGACTACATCTGGGCCGCCGGCGACAACGCCCAGGTCCCCGACGTCGCCGCCCGCAAGGCCGGCGTAGAGAACGCCTGGTGCCCGCCGAACGCGCAGCACGCGCTGCGTCAGGCCAGGGTCCTCGGCGACAACGTGATCTCCGGTATGCGCGGCTTCCCGCAGAAGGAGTACTCGCACGCCAACAAGGGTGCGGTGGCGGGCCTCGGCCTCCACAAGGGCGTCGCGATGATCGTCATGGGCAAGGTGAAGATCAAGCTCAAGGGCCGCCTCGCCTGGTACATGCACCGTGGTTACCACGGCCTGGCGATGCCGACGTGGAACCGTAAGATCCGCGTCTTCGCCGACTGGACGCTCGGCATGTTCCTCAAGCGCGAGGTCGTGGCGCTGGGTGCGCTGGAGTCCCCGCGCGAGGAGTTCTACGAGGCCGCGAAGCCGGCGCCGGTCGCCGCGAAGCCGGTCGCCGAGAAGACCGAGAGCGAGAAGGCCAAGGCCTCCTGACCTCCGGTCACCGATACACCCCCGAAGGGGCCGTCCGCCATCCGTGGTGCGGGCGGCCCCTTCGGGCGTGGTGCGGGCGGCCCCTTCGGTGCCCGCCCGGCCCGCCGTCGGTGACACATGTGGTGTACATGTATTTTGCCGGTCCGTGACGGCCGCGCGGGACTTGACGGTGCGCTCTTCCGTGTTTACGTAGTGTCAGGACATTGCGGATCATTGTCACGGAGGTTGCATCATGGCTGACGCCGCGCCGCGGCTCCATGCCCGCGTCGAACAGTTGCTGGGAGCCCCCTTTCCGGTGCGCGTCCGCGCCTGGGACGGTTCGCAGGCGGGCCCGCCCGGCGCACCGACCCTGGTCGTACGCAATCGCCGGGCCCTGCGCCGGATCCTCTTCAAACCGGGCGAACTCGGCCTCGCCCGCGCCTGGGTGGCCGGTGACCTGGAGATCGAGGGGGACCTGTACACCGCGGTCGATCTGCTCTCCGGTCTCCTCTGGGAGCGGGGCGAGGACGCCCGTACGCTCACCCAGGCCCTGCGCGACCCCCAGTTCCGTACGGCCGTCTACGGCCTGCTCAGACTCGCCGGACCGCCGTTGCCGCCCGCCCCGCCCCGCGAAGAGGTCCGCCGGACCGGCCATCTCCACACCCGCCGCACCGACAGACGCGCGATCAGCCACCACTACGACGTCGGCAACGACTTCTACGCGCTCGTCCTCGGCCCGTCCATGGTCTACTCGTGCGCCTACTGGGAGTCCGAGGACAGCACACTCGAACTGGCCCAGCGCGACAAACTCGAACTCGTCTGCCGCAAGCTGGACCTGAGGCCCGGTTCGCGGCTGCTGGACGTCGGCTGCGGCTGGGGCTCCCTGGCCGTCCACGCGGCCCGCGAACACGGGGCGACCGTCGTCGGGATCACCCTCTCCCAGGAGCAGGCGGCGTTCGCCCGCAAGCAGGTCGCCGACGCCGGGCTCACCGACAAGGTCGACATCCGCGTCCAGGACTACCGGGACGTCACCGACGGCCCGTTCGACGCGGTCTCCTCCATCGGCATGGCGGAACACGTCGGCTCCGAGAAGTACCTGGAGTACGCGCACGCCCTGAACGCGCTGCTGCGGCCCGGCGGCCGGCTGCTCAACCACCAGATCGCCCGCCGTCCGCAGCGCGACGAGTCGGCGTACGACGTGAACGCGTTCATCGACGCCTATGTCTTCCCGGACGGCGAACTCGCCCCCGTGGGCACCACCGTCACCCAGCTCGAACGCGCGGGTTTCGAGGTCCGTGACGTCGAGTCGATCCGCGAGCACTACGCCCTCACCCTGCGCCGCTGGGTCGACCGTCTGGAAGCCGACTGGGACCTGGCAGCCCACCTCACCGGTCCCGGCCGCGCAAGGGTCTGGCGGCTCTACATGGCGGCCTCCGCCGTCGCCTTCGAACGCAACCGGATCGGCGTCAACCAGGTCCTGGCCGTCCGGACCCCCGGGTCCGGACGCTCCGGGATGCCGCTGCGTGCCCGCACCTGGAACTGACGGCCGCTCACGCACGACGGGGCCCCGCCGCATCGCACGACGGGGCCCCGACCACGGCGCCGTTACTCCGACTTGATCGCGGCCAGCATGTTCAGGCGCGACGCCCGCCGGGCCGGCCACAGCGCCGCCAGGATGCCCACCCCGGCGGCCAGCAGCAGGAAGACGGTCATCCGGGCCCACGGCACGACCAGTTCGTACGTCGGCATGCTGGCGCCGAGCAGCTCACCGGCCGCCCACCCGAAGAACACGCCCAGGCCGATGCCGAGCACCCCGCCGAAGAGCGAGATCACCAAGGACTCCAGCCGGACCATCCGCTTGACCGAGCGCCGGTCCAGGCCGATGGCCCGCAGCATGCCGATCTCCTGGGAGCGCTCGAAGACCGACATCGCGAGGGTGTTGATGACACCGAGGATCGCGACGATCACGGCCATCGCGAGCAGCCCGTAGAGCATGTTCAGCATCAGCGTGAACATCTTGGCGACCTCGTTGGACAGGTCCTTCTTGCTCTGTACCTTGATGGCCGGGTTGGAGCCGAGAGCCTTCTCCAGCCTGTCCTTCGTACCGTCCGAGACACCGCCGGACGTCTTGACCATGACCCGCATGTCGGTCGGGTCCGCCAGATGCGGGGTGAGAGCGCCGTTGTCCAGCAGGATGCCCTCGATCAGCTCGTTGCCCTCGTAGACCCCGGCGACCGTCAGCTGCTGCTTCCTGCCGTCCTCGTAGTTCACCGTGAAGGACGAACCAGCCTTCCAGTGGTGGGACTTGGCGGTCGTGTCATCGACGACGACCTGCCCGCCGGCCACCTTGAAGGCGCCGTCCTCCACCTTGAGGTCGGTCAGCTCGCCGATGGTGGAGCCGGTGACACCGGTGAGGTACTCGGTCGTGCCGTCGATCCGGCCGGGCGCATTGCGCATCGGGCTGGTGGCGGTCACGCCGCCGGTGGCCTTCAGCTTCTCGTCGATCCCGGCGGAGAGCTCGTTGCCGTTCGCCATCGACACCACGTAGTCGGCACTGATCGCGGAGGACGCCATCTTGTCGATGGACTTCTGCAGGCTGCCCGCCATCACCGTCATACCGGTGATCAGGGTCAGGCCGATCATCAGCGCGGAGGCCGTGGCCGCCGTACGGCGCGGGTTGCGCACCGAGTTCTGCCGGGCCAGCTTGCCGGACACCCCGAAGATCCGCAGGACGGGCGCGGCGGCCGCGATCAGCGGGCGGGACAGCAGCGGGGTCAGGATGAAGACACCGATGATCAGCAGGACCGCGCCGATACCCATGGGGGCCTGGCCGTCGGACCCGCTCATCGTCGTGGCGGCCAGGACCACGGCGACACCCGCCGCCGAGAACAGCGCCCCCAGCGTGTTGCGCAGGACCAGCGACTTGGTGCTCGCGGTGGCGTGCACGCTGCTCATCGCGGCGACGGGCGGGATCTTCGCGGCCCGGCGGCCGGGCAGCCAGGCCGCCAGCATGGTGATGACGATGCCGACGACCATGGCGGCGGCGACCGTCCCGCCCGAGACGACGAGCGGCCCGTCGGGGACGGTCGCCCCCAGCGTCCCCAGCAGTGAGCGCAGCCCGGCTCCGATGCCGATACCGGCGACCAGACCGGTCACCCCGGCGACCGTGCCGACGACGAACGCCTCGATCAGCACCGACCGGGTGACCTGCCGGCGGGAGGCGCCGACGGCCCGCATCAGCGCGAGTTCCTTGGTGCGCTGGGCGACCAGCATGGTGAAGGTGTTGGCGATGATGAAGGTGCCGACGAAGAGCGCGATACCGGCGAAGACCAGCAGCCCCTGCTTCATTCCGCTCATCGACGCGGCGATCACCTTGGCCTGGTCGTCCGCCAGTTGCCCGCCGGTGGTGGTCTCGACCTCGTCCTTCGGCAGGGCGGTGTCCAGCGCGGACTTCAGCGCGCTCTGTGAGGTCCCGGCGGCCGCCTTCACATCGATCTCGTCGTAGGTGCCGGGCTTGCCGAAGAGCGTCTGCGCGGTCGCCGTGTCGAACAGGGCGAGGCTGCCGCCGGCGGTGACGTTGCCGTCGTCGGTGGTGAAGACGCCGGTGATCTTCGGGGTGAGGACGGGACCGTCGACGGAGAGCCGTATCGTGTCGCCGACCACGTACCCGGCCCGCTCGGCGGTCTTCGAGTCGATGACGACCTCGTCCGCGCCGCTCGGGGCGTGCCCGGAGGCGAACGGGTACCGGGCGTCCTTGTCGCCCCAGTAGTTCGCGCCCTGCGACTGGAAACCGCCGCCGATGAGCTTCCCGTCCTTGTCGGCGATGGCGGTGAAACCGCTGACGACGCCGACGGCGGACGCCGCGCCCGGAACCTTCGCGCTCTGCTCCAGCAGGGCCTGGGTCAGCTCGGCCGACTTGACGATGCGGTCGCCGACGTCCGGCTGGGACTCGGCGGTGACGGCGACGTCGACCTGGTCGAAGCCCTTGGCGGAGCTGTTCTGAAGGGCACCGGAGAGGGTGTTGGTGAAGACCAGGGTCCCCGACACGAAGGCCACGCCGAGCATCACGGCGAGCACGGTCATCAGGAGCCGGGCCTTGTGCGCGAGCACATTGCGCAAGGCGGTACGGAACATGGGTGTTGTCTTCTCAGTCCTGCTCGTCGTCGAGCGGTCGGTCCCGGTCGGGGATCAGCTGGCCGGTGATCAGCTGGTGCGGCCCTCGGCGTCGAACTCGGGGGTCCTGGGATTGCCCCCGGAAAGGCGCAGCATGCGGTCGAGCACCGAGTCGGCCGTCGGGCCGTACACCTCGTCGACGATCCGTCCGTCCGCGAGGAAGATCACCCGGTCCGCGTAGGCCGCCGCCACCGGGTCGTGGGTCACCATCACCACCGTCTGGCCCAGTTCCCGCACCGAGTTGCGCAGGAAGCCCAGGACCTCGGCGCCCGCGCGCGAGTCGAGGTTTCCGGTCGGCTCGTCGCCGAAGATGATGTCCGGCCGGGAGGCGAGGGCGCGGGCGACGGCGACGCGCTGCTGCTGACCGCCGGAGAGCTGCGAGGGCCGGTGGCTCAGCCGGTCGGCGAGTCCCACCATCCGGATGACCTTCTCCAGCCACTCCTTGTCCGGCTTGCGGCCCGCGATGTCCATCGGGAGCGTGATGTTCTCGAGCGCCGTCAGCGTCGGCAGCAGGTTGAACGCCTGGAAGATGAACCCGATCTTGTCCCGGCGCAACTTGGTGAGCTGCTTGTCCTTCAGCGAGCCGAGCTCGGTGTCGCCGATGCGCACGGAGCCGGAGGAGAAGCTGTCGAGACCCGCCACGCAGTGCATCAGCGTGGACTTGCCGGAGCCGGACGGCCCCATGATCGCGGTGAACTCGGCCTGCCGGAAGTCGACCGAGACCCGGTCCAGGGCGACCACCTGCGTCTCGCCCTGTCCGTAGATCTTCGACAGGTCCGTGGCGCGGGCGGCCGCGGTGGTGGTCCGCTCGGCGAGGGGGCTGGTGGTCACGGGGTGGCTCCTGACGGGACGACGGCATGTCGGGGGGACGTGAACCATCGTCCCGGCCGTCGCCCGCCGTGTAGTCAGCCGTTGTTCCGGTTCCGGGGGCAGACTCGGGGCGGACAGCGGACCGCCGTGTCATACCTGCGGATGACTCCCGTCCCCTACTCGCTCCCGTGCCCCTCCATTTGCTGGACATTCGTCAAGA
This sequence comes from Streptomyces sp. NPDC060000, assembly GCF_042737375.1. Taxonomy (NCBI): domain Bacteria; kingdom Bacillati; phylum Actinomycetota; class Actinomycetes; order Kitasatosporales; family Streptomycetaceae; genus Streptomyces; species Streptomyces sp. NPDC060000. Next base: position 37,318 of record NZ_JBHWUU010000039.1, on the reverse strand, counting down.
ACCGGTGGAGCACCCTCGTTCGGGCGGTGAAATTCCGTCATTCCGTATACGCAGGCGATTGCCGCGCGCCAGGCTACTGGCAAGTGCAGATGGCGAGTTCCGGGTGCTGATGCACCCTCAGACGTCAATAAAATAAGACAACATCGGTCCGCTGTTCCGCTGTTCGGGGGACGGATCCCGATAGGGTCTGAAGCTCAAGTGGAGCCCTCGGCCTGCCCAGATGGTGGAATGCAGACACGGCGAGCTTAAACCTCGCTGCCCCTCCGCGGGCGTGCCGGTTCAAGTCCGGCTCTGGGCACTTCCGACGTCCCGGCGATCGTTGCATCCTCCATCGAGGCACTGACCGCCGCGGCGGTCGGCCTCCCTCCCGTCCCGACCGTTGACACCCGGTGAGCAGGGGCGCAGACTCACGTCCGAAGATGGTGAAGAAAACTTCACTGTGCGAACAGCACTGCATGAACCCCGAAGGGAAACGCCCGATGCGCACCACTGTCGGCATCGTCGGCGCCGGCCCCGCCGGCCTCCTCCTCGCCCGTCTGCTGCACAACGCCGGTATCGACTCCGTGGTGCTGGAGAGCCGCGACCGGGCCTACGTCGAGCAGCGCCAGCGCGCCGGGATCCTGGAGCAGGGCACGGTGGACGTCCTGCGCGCCGCCGGGGCCGCGGAGCGGATGGACCGGGAGGGGCTGCGGCACGACGGCATCGAGCTGCGCTTCGCCGGGCGGCGGCACCGCGTCGACTTCCCCGCCCTCGCCGGTGGCCGGTCGGTGATGGTCTACGCGCAGACCGAGGTGTGCAAGGACCTCATCGCCCTCCAGCTCGAGGCGGGCGGCCCGCTGCTGTTCGAGGCGGAGGCGCTGGCCGTCGAGGACGCCGACACCGATCACCCGCGGGTCCGCTTCCGCCACGAGGGCGTCGAGGACGTCCTGGAGTGCGACTACGTCGTGGGCTGCGACGGCTTCTGGGGCGTCGCCCGCCAGGCTGTCCCGGCCTCGCTGACCCGCGTCTTCGAGCGGACGTACCCCTTCGGCTGGCTCGGCATCCTCGCCGACGTACCGCCCTCGCACGACGAGCTCGTCTACGCCCGCCACGACCGCGGCTTCGCACTGCTGTCGATGCGCTCCCCGACCGTCTCCCGCCTCTACCTCCAGGTGCCCGAGGGCACGGACGCGCGGGCGTGGGGGGACGAGGAGATCTGGGACGAGCTGGAGCGTCGCCTGGAGACGGACGACGACTGGAGACTGGAGCGCGGGCCGATCACCCAGAAGTCGGTCACGCCCATGCGCTCCTACGTCCACGAGCCCATGCGGCACGGCCGGCTCTTCCTCGCCGGGGACGCGGCCCACATCGTGCCGCCCACCGGGGCGAAGGGGCTGAACCTCGCCGTCGGGGACGTCGTCACCTTCGCGCGGGCCCTGGCGCACCGGAGGGGGACGGGGTCCGCCGCTCTCCTGGACGCCTACTCGGAGACCTGTCTGCGCCGGGTGTGGCAGGCCGAGCGGTTCTCGTACGACATGACGACACTGCTGCACCCCGCGCCCGACGCCACCCCCTTCGAGGACCGCCTTCAGCTGGCCCGGCTGGAGCGGTTCGCCTCCTCCCGGGCCGCCGAGACCGACCTGGCCGAGGGGTACACCGGGTTCCCGTTCGGGTGATCGGGCGGGGCCGGTCCTGCCCGGTCCTGCCCGGTTCCGCCCGCCCTGTCCGCCCCCGTTCGGGCTCCGCCGGGCCCCCGCGGTCTCCGTGCGGTACCGGCCAGGTCCCGGCTTGGTCATGAACACAGCCCTCCTGCCGTGGGAATCACCACGCCGCGTAGCGTGTTGCGCAGCAGCGACAGGGAAAGATCCTCCCCAAGCACTAGGGTCAATCCTTTGCCTACCTATTACCCTTGAGCTCAAGGCCGCGCAGTGTGGCCACGGAGGAGTGCAATGAGGAGCAGAAACCCGGTCTTCTCGCGACGGGGGTTCAGCCGCGACAACGGCTACGCGGGCTTCAACGCCGCGCCGCAGGCCGGGGGACCCGCCGTCGGCACGCAGCCGGGCAACCCGTACGCCCAGCAGGCCGGCAACCCGTACGCGCAGAACCCCTACGCCCAGCAGGGTCTTCAGCAGGGCGCCCCGCCGCAGGCCCCGGCCGCCACCGGCCGGATGACCATGGACGACGTCGTCGCGCGCACCGCGACCACGCTCGGCCTGGTGGTCCTCACCGCGGTGCTGTCCTGGGTGCTGCTGCCCGTCGACGAAGCCAACATCAACAAGTCGTACGGCATCGGCGTCGCCGCCGGTCTGGTCGCGATGGTGCTGGCCCTGATCCAGTCGTTCAAGCGCCGCGCGGCGCCCGCGCTGATCCTGTCGTACGCCGCCCTCGAGGGCGTCTTCCTCGGCGTGATCTCCAGCGCGGTGTCCACGTACATCGCGGACGGCGTCGTCGCCCAGGCGGTCATGGGCACCATGGCGGTCTTCGCCGGTGTGCTCGTGGCGTACAAGGCGGGCTGGATCCGCGTCAACCGCCGCTTCTACGGCTTCGTGATGGCCGCCGCGCTCGGCTTCGTGCTGCTGATGGTCGTGAACCTGCTGTTCACCGTCTTCGGCGGCGGCGACGGGCTCGGCTTCCGCAGCGGTCCGCTCGGCATCGTGTTCGGTGTCATCGGCATCCTGCTCGGCGCCTGCTTCCTCGCCCTGGACTTCAAGCAGGTCGAGGACGGAATCGCGTACGGCGCCCCGCGCGAGGAGGCCTGGCTCGCCGCCTTCGGCCTCACGATGACGCTGGTCTGGATCTACATGGAGTTCCTGCGACTCCTCTCGATCCTCAACAGCGACTGAGCGACCGAGCGGTCGCGTCACTCGGGGACTGATGACCGAGTGACCGCGCGACCGGCGGTGGGTACGCCGTGGCAAGACAGCGGGAAGGGCCCCGGGATTTCGATCCCGGGGCCCTTCCCCGTGGCCGTGGTCCGGTGTGTCGCGTGCGCGCTAGAGGAGTTTGCGCGCGGCCCTCCTCAGGTCGTACTCGTGGATGATCGCCTTGGCGTGGCCGTACGCGAGGTTGTGCTCGGCGCGCAGCCAGCTGACCTTCTCCTCGAAGCGGAGAGCGGGGCCTTCGTCGACGGTGCGCAGCCAGTCGGCGACTTCACGACCGGTGCAGTGGGGGATGCGGGCCAGTATGTTGCGGTGGGTCTCCTCGGAGAGGACATGGGACATCGGCGCCTCCGGTAGCAAAGGGGATATAAGCCGGTCCTTCAGGTCACGGTGCCTGAGTGTTCGCCCGTTGGCAACAGTCCCGGTGCGACGCGTACTCTCACGGCGTGGCTGATACGACGTCTCTGACCCGTGCGGTGGACCACTTCGCCGATCGACTGCGTGCCGCTCCGCAGAGCCGGCTGCAGAGAAGCGCGGCCGCGGAGGCGCTGGCCCTGGCCAGGGAGTTGGCCCGGCGCGCGCAGCTCATCGAGGAGCCCGCGGCGTCGCCCCGCGAGATGCCGGACGTCGGGATGTTCGCCGCCGCCGACCAGATCACCGTCGCCGCGCACGACTTGGCCCTCGTACTCACGGACGAGGGCCAGGTTCGGGAGGCTGTGGAGTTGGTGGCGCAGGCGCAGAAACGGGCGGGCGTGTGAGCCTCAGAGGCTCGCTATGACCCGGTCGGCCAGGATGTAGACGTTCTCCGCGCCGCACTGGAACGTCAGGGTGTACGCGCCCGAGATGCCCGAGCCGCCCAGCAGGAACGGGGTCTCGCCCGCGGTGAGGGCGGCGGCGAGGCGCTCCGCCGTCTCGCGGTGGCCCGGCGTCATGCACAGGGTGGTGCCGTCGGCGAACACGTAGACGTCGAGGGTGCCGAGCGGGCCCGGGCGGACGTCGGTCAGTCCGGTCTGGGACGCGGCCAGTTCCTCGAGGGTCGCCACCGTGCGCTCGTGGTCGTTCACGACCGGTGACTGGACCGGCACGAAGTCCGGGTGCGACGGGTGACGGCGGCGGGCCGCGGCCAGTTCGGCGGAGTCGCCGGCGAACTCGTCGGCCTCCGCGGTCTGCTCGGACACCGGCTCCAGCGGCTCCAGGCCCACGAAGTCGGCCTGCCGGGGCAGGAACAGCTCGCTGTCCGGGAGACCCAGCAAAGAGGGCGCGTCGGATGCGTCACGGGCCTCCTGGGCGGCCCAGAACGCGCGTGCCTCGGCGAGTTCCCGCTCCCGCTCCTCCGCGAGCGCCTCGGCGACGGCGGCGCGTATCTCAGCCGCGTCGGCCGTGGTGCGGGCGGCCGGGACGAAGCCGCGCAGTTCGGCGGCCGCCTCCTCGGCGTTCCTGGCATCCCTGGCCAACTGGGTGTGCAGGGCGGCGACCTGCCGGCGCAACTGCAAGAGGGTGCGCAGGACGGCGACGCCCACGGCGCCCGTGGCGGCCGTGGTGACCAGCAAGGCGATCGGCATGGCGCTCACTGACGTACTCCCGGTTCAAAGTCGACCCCCGACTTCCTACATCAGCTTGAAGGGCGGACTATCCAGCTGTCAGTGCGTAACGTCACGAAACGGGCAGGACTTTGGGCCTGAGGTTTGGTGCCGAACGGCGCTGAGCTGCGTAAATCCCTCCGGGGAGGGAGATAGGTCACATCCTGGAGGAGATTGAATCACCAAACGGCCCGGAGTCCGGGGGCTTTCCGGACTCCGGGCTGATCCGTCACTTCAGGTGCTGACACGGTTACGCAGGGGCCCTGTCGAAGGCCCTGGCTCAGGTGGTCAGCTCAGGTGATCAGCTCAGTCGCTCGATGACCATCGCCATGCCCTGGCCGCCGCCGACGCACATCGTCTCCAGGCCGAACTGCTTGTCGTGGAACTGGAGGGAGTTGATGAGCGTGCCGGTGATGCGGGCGCCCGTCATGCCGAACGGGTGGCCGACGGCGATGGCGCCGCCGTTGACGTTCACCTTGTCGAGGTCGATGCCGAGGTCGCGGTAGGAGGGGATCACCTGGGCGGCGAACGCCTCGTTGATCTCGGCCAGGTCGATGTCGTCGATGGTGAGGCCGGCGCGGCGCAGGGCCTGCTTGCTCGCCTCGACCGGGCCCAGACCCATGATCTCGGGGGACAGGCCGGAGACGCCGGTCGACACGATGCGGGCGAGCGGGGTGAGGCCGAGCTCGCGGGCCTTGGTGTCGCTCATGACGACGAGCGCGGCGGCACCGTCGTTCAGCGGGCAGCAGTTGGCGGCGGTGACCATGCCGTCGGGGCGGAAGACCGGCTTCAGGCCCTGGACGCCCTCCAGGGTGACGCCGGCGCGCGGGCCGTCGTCCTTGCTGACGACCGTGCCGTCGGGGAGCGTCACCGGGGTGATCTCCCGCTCCCAGAAGCCGTTCTTGATGCCTTCCTCGGCGAGGTTCTGCGAGCGGACGCCGAACTCGTCCATGTCCTGGCGGGTGACGCCCTTGAGGCGGGCGAGGTTCTCGGCGGTCTGGCCCATCGCGATGTAGGCGTCCGGGACGAGGCCGTCCTCGCGCGGGTCGTGCCAGGTGGTGCCCTCCTGTGCGGCGACGGCCGCGGTGCGGGCCTCGGCTTCGGCGAAGAACGGGTTGTGCGTGTCCGGCAGGCTGTCGGAGTTGCCCTTGGTGAACCGGGAGACCAGTTCGACGCCGGCCGAGATGAAGACGTCGCCCTCGCCGGCCTTGATGGCGTGCAGGGCCATGCGGCTGGTCTGGAGGGACGAGGAACAGTAACGGGTGATCGTGCAGCCGGGGAGGTGGTCCATCCCCATCTGCACCGCCACGACGCGGCCGAGGTTGTTGCCCTGCTCGCCGCCGGGCAGGCCGCAGCCGAGCATCAGGTCGTCGATGTCCTTCGGGTCCAGCTCGGGGACCTTGGCGAGGGCCGCCTGGATGATGGTGGCGGTGAGGTCGTCCGGGCGCAGGTCCTTCAGGGAGCCCTTGAAAGCGCGGCCGATGGGCGAGCGGGCGGTCGAGACGATGACTGCTTCGGGCATCACGGCTCCAGGGGAACGGTTCGTATGGGCACGGCTGTCTGGAAGTTACCTGTAGGTATGGGCTGGGTCACGGGGGTGGCGGTGTGACTCGTGCCGCAATTTACTAAGCGCTTGCTTGGGCCTCCGGCGGTTGGGCGGGTTCGTGCGGGTGGGGGGACGCGCCGAAGCCGGGGGCTGTGCCCCCAGACCCCCGACGGCCCTGAAGGGGCCTCGTCCTCAAACGCCGGACGGGCTGGTGAGGCGGGCCCCCAACGGCTGGTGGGGCTGGTGGGGCGGGCCGCCGTCGGCTGGTGGGGCTGGTGGGGCGGGCCGCCGTCGGCTGGTGGGGCAGGTGGGGCGGGCGGCCGTCGGCTGGTGGGTTGGATTCCCGTTGGGGTCGTGAGGCGGGCCCCTGTCGGGGTGATGGGGCAGGCCGCCCTCGGCTGGTGGGTCGGATTCCCGTCGGGGTGGTGGGTTGGATGCCCATGGGGCTGGTGGGCTGGGGGCGGTCCGGTCAGACCCCCGAGGCGCTCGTCGGGGACGTCGGTTCCGTTTCCGACACCCGCCGCCTCCGGCGGCGCTTGAGCAGGGCCCAGGGGCCTCGGGGGCCCGTCGGCATCGCCGCCGTTACCTCCGTGCCGGGCTCCGAGGCCGCTTCCGCCGCTGCCCGGGCCACCGGCAGGAAGCCCTCGCGGCGGGAGACGTCCGGGCGTTCCTCGTCCGCCGGCCACAGGCCGAGAGTCGCGCAGACCGTGGGGAGGAGCGCCATCGCCGCCGTCGCGTACCCCTCCGCCGAGGGGTGGTAGTGGTCGGGGCCGAACAGCTCGCGCGGGTTGGCCTCGAACTCGGGGCCGAGCAGGTCGCCCAGGGAGACCGTGCGGCCGCCCTGCTCGACGGCGCCGATCGTCTGGGCCGCCGCCAGCTGGCGCGAGGCGCGGCGGGCCAGCCAGCGCAGCGGCTGCTGGACCGGCTCGATCGTGCCCAGGTCGGGGCAGGTGCCGACGACGACCTCCGCGCCGGCCGTGCGCAGCCGCCGTACCGCCGAGGACAGATGGCGGACCGACCGGGTGGCCGGCATGCGGTGGGTCACGTCGTTCGCGCCGATCATGATCACGCAGACGTCGGGCACCCGGTCGGAGTCTGCGACGACCAGGGCGACCTGGCGGCCCAGGTCGTCGGACTGGGCGCCGGGAAGCGCCACGTTGCGCAGTTCCACCGGGCGCTCGGCGACCGCCGCCAGGCCCGACGCCAGCAGCGCGCCCGGGGTCTGGCCGGAGCGGTGTACGCCCTGGCCGGCCGCCGTGGAGTCGCCCAGCATCGTCAGGCGCAGGGGTTCCTTGCCGGGGCCGGGGGCGTCGTAGGCGACGCCGTAGCGGCCCTCCGCGTGCGGGACGTGCGGTTGGGCCCCGTGGTTCACCTGGCGTCGGGCCAGATGCACCTCCGCCACCACCAGCCCGACCGCCGCCGCCCCGGCCAGCCCGATGCCACCGCCGCCGTAGGCCGCGCCGGCCGCGATGCGCCGGGCCACTCTCGCCCTCGACATGCTCGTCATGCTCGTCATGCCTCGACGCCACCTCCTCGTGTCCGTACACCCACTCCTTGCCCCGTACCGACCGTCGGCCAATCTCAACCAGGAGTGAACGTGCCGACCCGGCCGCCGCCCGGGCCGTACTCTGGCGTAACCACTACGACCACTGTTTTTGCAAGCAACCGGAGACAACGGTGCAATTCCACGACTCGATGATCAGCCTCGTCGGCAACACCCCGCTGGTGAAGCTCAACAGCGTGACCAAGGGCATCCGGGCGACCGTCCTGGCCAAGGTGGAGTACTTCAACCCGGGCGGTTCCGTGAAGGACCGCATCGCCCTGCGCATGATCGAGGCCGCCGAGAAGAGCGGAGAGCTCGGGCCCGGGGGCACGATCGTCGAGCCGACCAGCGGGAACACCGGGGTCGGACTGGCCATCGTCGCGCAGCAGAAGGGGTACAAGTGCATCTTCGTGTGCCCCGACAAGGTGTCGACGGACAAGATCAACGTGCTGCGGGCGTACGGCGCCGAGGTCGTGGTCTGCCCCACCGCCGTGGACCCCGAGCACCCGGACTCGTACTACAACGTCTCCGACCGGCTGGTGCGTGAGACGCCGGGCGCGTGGAAGCCGGACCAGTACTCCAACGCGCACAACCCGCTCTCCCACTACCACTCCACCGGCCCCGAGCTGTGGAAGCAGACGGAGGGGCGGATCACCCACTTCGTCGCCGGTGTCGGCACCGGTGGCACCATCTCCGGCACCGGCCGCTATCTGAAGGACGCAAGCGAGGGCCGGGTCCAGGTCGTCGGCGCCGACCCCGAGGGGTCCGTGTACTCCGGCGGGTCCGGGCGGCCGTACCTGGTCGAGGGTGTCGGTGAGGACTTCTGGCCGACCGCCTACGACCGGACCGTCGCCGACGAGATCGTCGCGGTGTCCGACAAGGACTCCTTCCAGATGACCCGGCGCCTCGCGAAGGAGGAGGGTCTGCTGGTCGGCGGCTCCTGCGGGATGGCCGTCGTGGCCGCCCTGCGCGTCGCCGAGCGGCTGGGCCCGGACGACGTCGTGGTCGTGCTGCTGCCCGACAGCGGTCGTGGATACCTCTCGAAGATCTTCAACGACGAGTGGATGGCGGACTACGGCTTCCTCGAGGACGAGGGGCCCAGCGCCCGCGTCGCCGACGTCCTCAACGACAAGGTGCACGGCGCCATCCCGTCCCTCGTCCACATGCACCCGGACGAGACCGTCGGCCAGGCCATCGAGGTGCTGCGCGAGTACGGCGTCTCCCAGATGCCGATCGTGAAGCCGGGCGCCGGTCACCCGGACGTCATGGCCGCCGAGGTCGTCGGCTCGGTCGTGGAGCGGGAACTGCTGGACGCGCTGTTCACCCAGCGGGCCTCCCTCGGCGACCCGCTGGAGAAGCACATGTCCGCCCCGCTGCCCCAGGTCGGCTCCGGCGAGCCGGTCGGCGACCTGATGTCCGTGCTCGGCACCGCGGACGCGGCGATCGTCCTCGTCGAGGGCAAGCCCACCGGGGTCGTCAGCCGCCAGGACCTGCTGGCCTTCCTGGCCAAGGGCGGGAAGTAACTTCCGGGGGGCAGGGGCCGTAACTTCCGGGAAACCTGCGGTGAACGGCCCCTTTGAGCGCTGAACTTCCGTTTGCCTACCGAAGTGGTGGACTTCGCGGAAGTGGTACGAGCGTGTCACGTGCACGCAGCACCCGGTTAACACGCGTCCGGCATATTTATGGATGTCGGCAGGGCGGGAGCGGCTCCCCGCCCCACCGGCACCGAAACGGCGTCACGGACCTCCGGAGCGGCTCCCGGACCATCCACCGACGCCACGGACGCGCAAGCCCGGCCTGACCCGGCCCGCGTCCCTCGCGGGGACCGCCGTCGTCCCGCCCCCCGGCAACGGGGGTGCGGCGGTCCCCGCGCAAGCTTCTTCTCCCGCGGAAACCGCCTAGGACGACGTCTGCGCCTGCGTGGCTTTCCAGCTGCCCAGCAGCCGCAGCCGCTCCTCCGTCCCGGAGCCCGCTTCCGCGGTGTAGACCAGCAGGCTCTGGTCCGGGTCCGCCGACACCGCCAGCGTCTCGTACGGGAAGGTCAGCAGGCCCGCGACCGGGTGCTGGATCCGCTTCACCCCGTAGGCGCACTCCCGGACCGGGTGATCGGCCCACAGCCTGCGGAAGTCCTCGCTCTTCAGCGAGAGTTCCCCGACGAGCGCGGTCAGCCGGCGGTCCTCCTGGTGATGGCCCGCCAGCATCCGCAGGTGCGCCACGCACTGGACGGCCACCGCGGACCACTCCGGGTAGAAGTCGTGGGAACCGGGGTCGAGGAAGACGTGCCGCGGGATGCTGCGGCCCTCGGGCCCGGTCCGGCCGTAGCCGAACACCGCGTCGGCGAGCGTGTTCCACGCCAGCACGTCCATCCGCTGGTCCAGCACGAAGGCCGGGGTGCGCTCCATGCTGTCGAGCAGCGCCTGAACCCCCGGGCGTACGCGGGGCGCGGCCGGTCGCCCGGCCGGCCTGCGGGGGCGTGCGACGGCGCGCAGATAGGCGTGCTCCGTGTCGTCCAGGCGCAGGACGCGCGCCACGGCGTCAAGGACCGCGTCGCTGACTCCCCCGGACTTCGTCCGGGAGGGACCCCCGGGGCCCCTGCCCTGTTCCAGACGGATGTAGTAGTCGACGCTCACTCCCGCGAGCTGCGCCACCTCCTCGCGACGCAGACCGGGTACGCGTCGGCGCCCGTACGAGGGCAGTCCGACCTCCTCGGGCTGGATGCGGGCGCGGCGTGAGCGCAGAAAGTCTCCAAGGTCCCCGTCCATGCGTTCGATGGTAGGGGAGGAGCGGACCACGAACCTGGTACTGGCAGACCCAGGAAAGGCGTATCCCTGGGTAGCGCGGACACGGGCGGCGAGGCTGGTGCGTGCCGCCGGGGAGCAGCCCCGGTCACCACCTTCCCAGGAGCAGCGGATGTCGCACGAGAACCAGAACGGAAACCGGTACGAGAGCCGGTACGGGCACCAGTACCCGAGCCTCGCCGGGCGTACCGCCGTCGTCACCGGGGCCGCCAGCGGGATCGGTGAGGCGGTGGCCGTGCTGCTCGCCGCCTCGGGTGCCCGGGTCGCGCTGCTGGCCCGGCGCGGGGACCGGCTGGAGGCGGTCGTCGGGAAGATCCGCGCAGACGGGGGCGAGGCCCTGGCCGTCGTCGCCGACGTCACCGACGACGCGTCGGTGGACGCGGCGGTGGCCGCCGTCCACGAGGCCTACGGGAACGTCGACCTGGTCGTCAACAACGCCGGCGTCATGCTGCCCAACCCCGTCGACGACGGCCGGATCGACGAGTGGCGGCGGATGCTCGACACCAACGTCACCGGAGTGCTGCGGGTGATCCGCGCCTTCACCGGGGACCTGGTGGGTGCCGCCGCCGAGGGGCGGGCAGCGGACCTGGTGAACGTCTCGTCCATCGCCGCGCACATCGCGTTCCCGAACTACGGGGTGTACGGCGCCACCAAGGCGGCCGTCACGTACCTCTCCCAGGCGCTGCGCGTCGAGTTCGGGCCGCGTGACGTGCGGGTCACCAACGTGGAGCCGGGGCTGACCGAGACCGAGCTGGCGACGCACCTCGACAACGCCGAGCTGGCCGGACAGCTGGACGGCATGTTCGACGCGATCGGCGGGCTGTCCGCCGCCGAGATCGCCGACGTCGTGGGCTACGCCACCAGCCGTCCCCGGCACGTCAACCTGCGGCAGATCATGGTGCTGCCGACCCGGCAGGCGTGAGTCCCGGTTCCCGGCCACCGGCCCGCGGCCCCGGGTCACTCCTCCGCGGCCCCGGGTCACTCCTCCCAGTCGCCGTCCTTCGAGGGGTGGCGACGGGTGCCGAAGAGGCCGGGGTGGGAGCGGGCGGCCTGGACCGCGTTGACACCCACGATGCCCACCCAGGAGACGATCAGGCCCGGCAGGTGCGCCGTACCCGCGCCGATCGCGGACAACGGGACCGCCAGCACCAGTGAGACGATGCCGAAGCCGAAGCGCTCGCCCCACGAGTCCGTCGCCTTCGGCGAGCGGGCGTCCCGGGCCGCCACCATCTGCTGCTCCGCGAACTGCCGCCGCACCCGGCGCTCCACCGCGCCGTCGATGCGCTGGTCGACCTTCTCCAGGAACGAGTCCACCAGTGCGGACTCGTACTCCTCGCCCAGTTCCCTGCGGGTCTGCAGGGTGGCGTCGAGGTCCTTCCTCAGGTCCGTGTCCCGCGCTTCCATGGTGGTCTCCCATCCCGTCATGAAGACCAGGCTAGGGAGCGGGGACGCCCGCCGCACTGGGGATAGCCCCCCTGTCCGGGGTCGGGTTCGGCCTGTCCGGGGTCGGGTTCGGCTCCGGAGGAGGACGGGGACGGGAAGGGGGGCGGCGACGGGCACGGGCGGGGCTACTTCGCCAGCCCGTGCTGCTTCGCGTACGCGTTCGCCACGTCCTCCGGGTCCTTCTTGTCCTTGTCCACCTGGCGGTTGAGCTCGGTGAGCTGGGCGGTCGTGAGGACGTTTCCGAGCTTCGCCAGTGCCTTGCGGACGGTGGAGTCGGCCTTGCGGTCGGCGACGAGGGGGACGATGTGCTGGCTGGGGATCAGGTTCTGCGGGTCGGTCAGGACCACCCAGTCGTTGGCCTCGATGTCCGTGTCGGTGGTGAAGAGGTTCGCCACGTCCACGTCGCCCTTCTTCAGGGCGCCCTTGACCAGCGGGCCGTCGGAGTCGAGGGACTTGAACTCCTTGAAGTCCACCCCGTACACGTCCTTGAGGCCGACCACGCCGACCTGGCGCTTCTTCACCTCGGGGGCCGCGCCGATGACCAGTTTGCCGTTCTGCTTCTTCAGATCGGCGAGTGAGGTCAGTCCGTACTTCTTCGCGGTCTCCCGGGTGACGACGAAGGCGTCGGAGTCCTCCGCCAGGCCGTACGGCAGGACCTGGAGACCGGGCGGCAGGGCGAGGGTGAGGGCGTTCTGCATCGCGCCCTCCTCCGCGGCGGTGGCCTTGGGGTCGAGGTAGTTGAGGAGGGCGCCCTGGTACTCGGGCAGCAGATCGATGTCGCCGCTCCTGAGGGCGGGGATCACGATCTCCCGGGTGCCGAGGTTGGGGCGGACCTTCACCTTCACACCGGCCGCTTCGAGGGCGGCCGCGTAGAGGTAGCCCAGCACCTGGTTCTCGGTGAAGTTGGCGGTGCCGATGGTGACCCCGTCCTTGCTGGAGCCGCTGCCGGCGGAGGTGGTGCCCTCGTTGTCGAGGGAGGTGATGCCGCCCGCGCAGGCGGAGAGGGCGGGGACGGTCGCGGCCGCGAACAGGCCGCCGAGGATCATGCGTCGGTTCATGTCGGGGGTTCCCTAGGCGGTCTGTGCGGGGCGGTGCCGGAAAAGGAGGCGCTGGACGCCGGAGAGCGCCAGGTCCAGGACGATGGCGACGGCGGCGACCAGGAGCGCGCCGCCGAGCACCTGGACGAGGTCGCGCTGGGCGAGGCCGTCGAAGACGTAGCGGCCGAGGCCGCCGAAGGAGACGTATGCGGCGATGGTGGCCGTGGCGACCACCTGGATGAGCGCGAGGCGCAGGCCGGTCATGACCAGCGGGAGGGCCAGCGGCAGCTCCACCTGGAACAGGACCTGGTGGCCCCGCATGCCCTGGCCGCGGGCCGCGTCCTTCACGTCCGGGTCGACGGCCGTCATGCCCGCGTAGGTGTTGGTGACGATGGACGGGACCGCGAGGGCGACGAGCGCCACGTACACCGGCAGCATCGACAGGCCACCGGCCAGGAAGACCAGCACGACCAGGCCGACGGTCGGCAGGGCCCGGCCGAAGGAGGCCAGGTTGATCGCGAGGAACGCGCCCCGGCCGGTGTGGCCGATGAGCAGGCCGATCGGGAGGCCGATCACGGCCGCGATGAGGGTGGCCAGCAGCGAGTACTGGAGGTGTTCGGCGAGACGGTGCGCGATGCCGTCCGAGCCGGACCACTGGGCGCCGCTGGTCAGCCAGTCGCCGAGGTTCTTGATCAGTTCGAACATCAGGCTCGCCGCCTCTTCCACGGGGTGAGGAGGTACTGGACGCCGACCAGAGCCGCGTCGGCGACGACCGCCAGGAGGATCGTGAGGACCACTCCCGCGATCACCGGGGTCGGGAAGTCGCGCTGGAAGCCGTCGGTGAAGAGCTGGCCGAGGCCGCCGTCGCCGATGTAGGTGGCGACGGAGACCAGGGAGATCGACATGACCGTCGCGATGCGGACGCCAGCCATGATCACAGGGAGCGCGAGCGGGAACTCGACGGTGAGGAGCGTGCGCAGGGGGCGCGTGCCCATCGCCTTGGCGGCCTCCTTGGTCTTCGCCGGGACGGAGTCGAGCCCTTCGACCGTGTTCCGCAGCAGCACGACCAGGGTGTAGACGGTCAGGCCGATGACGGTGGTGGTGCGGGTGAGACCGCTGACCGGCAGCAGCAGCACGAAGATCGCGATCGACGGGATCGTGAACAGCACGTTGGACAGGCCGAGCAGAAAGCCGCGCAGCGGGCGGACCCGGTGGGCGATCACCGCGAGGGGGAGGCTGATCAGCAGTCCGAGGAGAACGGCGGTCAGCGCGGCCTCGAGATGGGAGATCGTGAGGGTCGTCAGGTCGTCGGTGTGGCCCGATATCCAGGACCAGTCGATGCTCATACCGCCACCCGCGCCTCGGTGTGGGCCCGGCCGGCGCGGGTGTGGATGTCGTCGCGGGAGGTGACACCGGTGAGGACGCCGGCCGCGTCGACGCGGGCGACGAGCCCGGTGGGGGAGGCGACCGACTCGTTGAGCGCGGACAGCAGGGAGTCGCCGTCCTTGAGGGGGCGCACGGGTACGGCGGTCCCGGCGGTGTCCTTTGGCGTCCAGTGCAGCGGCTTGCGGGCCTCGTCGAGCACGAGAGTCCAGGCGCCGCCCTCGGGGGCGGGGCCCTGGGGGACATCCGCGAGGGTCGTCAGCGAGAGCAGCTTCAGGCCGCGCTCGGCGCCGAGGAAGTCGGCCACGAAGTCGTCGGCCGGGCGGGCGAGCAGCTCGGTGGGCGAGGCGCACTGGACCAGGTGGCCGCCCGTGCGGAACACGGCGATCTGGTCGCCGAGGCGGACGGCCTCGTCGATGTCGTGCGTGACGAAGACGATGGTCTTGCTCAACTCCTTCTGCAACCTGAGCAGTTCGTCCTGGAGCTGGGTGCGTACCACCGGGTCGACCGCGCCGAAGGGCTCGTCCATGAGAAGCACGGGCGGGTCGGCGGCGAGCGCGCGGGCCACGCCCACGCGCTGCTGCTGGCCGCCGGACAGCTGGTGCGGGTAACGCTTGCCCGAGTCGGCGGACAGGCCGACGGTCTCCAGCAGTTCGGCCGCGCGGGCGCGGGCCCTGCGGCGGCCGTGGCCGAGCAGCAGCGGCACGGTGGCGATGTTGTCGAGCACCGTGCGGTGCGGGAAGAGCCCCGACTGCTGGATGACGTACCCGATGGAGCGGCGCAGTTCGGCCGCGTCCTGCCGGGTGACGTCCCTGCCGTTGACGTTGATGGTTCCGGAGGTCGGGTCGACCATCCGGTTGATCATCCGCAGGGTGGTCGTCTTGCCGCAACCGGAGGAACCGACCAGCACGGTCACACCGCCCTCCGGCATGTGGAGGGAGAGATCGTGGACCGCTGTCGTGCCGTTGGGGAAGCGCTTGTGGACCGCGTCGAACTGGATCATGAGTTGTCCCTTGCCCGGCTGTATAACGTCATGCAGAGTTCTCGGTAGATGAATAGCTTGTCAACGGTTCGGTGTTAATCCGAGGTAACGGATGACCGTCAGGCAAGATCGCGTGTCCGGATTGAGGGGATTCATAGCCTTATGTCGTCTCGGATGGTGGACGCCTCTCCTGTGACGGGCTCCGGTCTCGTGGTCCTCGACGGGATCGCCCTCGGTGTCGCGGACGTCGCGCGCCTCGCCGACCGGGCCGCCCGGCCGGTCCCCGGCACCGACGCGACGAAGCGGATGACCGAGGCGTGGGACGCCGCCCGTCTGATCGCCGCCACCGGTCGCGTCTACGGCCGCTCCACCGGAGTCGGCGCCAACCGGAACGAGGACGTGCCCACCGACGCGGCCGCCGAGCACGGCCTGCGCCTGCTGCGCAGCCACGCCGGCGCCATCGGCGAGGAACTGCCCGCCCGGCAGGTCCGGGCCATGCTCGCGGTCCGCGCCAACCAGCTGCTCGCCGGGGGCGCCGGTCTGCGGCCCGGCGTCGTCACGGCCCTGTGCGAGGCCCTGGAGAACGGGGCGTATCCGGTCGTCAACGAGTTCGGCTCGGTGGGGACCGGCGACCTGGCGGCGCTGGCGCAGGTCGGGCTCGCGCTGGTGGGGGAGCACCCGTGGCGCGGCACCGGAGCCCCCGAGCCGCAGCAGCTCGACAACAACGACGCCCTCGCGCTCATCAGCAGCAACGCCCTCACCCTCGGCCAGTCCGCCCTCGCCCTGCACGAACTGCGCGGGCTCCTGGAGGCCACCCAGGTCGTCGGCGCGCTCTCGCTGCTCGCCGTGGACGGCTCGCACGAGGCGTACGCCGCCCCCGTGCACGCCGCCCGCCCGCACCGGGGGTCCGCCGAAGTCGCCCGCCGGATGCGGGAGTTGACCGGCGCACAGGACCGGCCCACGCCGCCCCTCGGCAGGATCCAGGACCCCTACGGCTTCCGCTGCCTGCCCCAGATCCACGGCCCCGCGCACGACGCCGCCGACGCCCTGGAGGAGGTGGTCGGCATCGAGATCAACGCGGCCGCCGAGAACCCGCTCATCTGCGCCGAGGACATGGCCGCCTACCACCACGGCGGCTTCTACCAGGCCCAGCTCGCCCTCGCCCTGGACCACTTCAGACTGGCACTGACCCAGGTGGCACGGCTGTCCACCTCCCGCCTGTCGACCCTGAACGAACCGGCCTACACCCGGCTGCGCCCCTTCCTCGCCGACGCCGAGCCCGCCTCCTCCGGCGTGATGATCCTCGAGTACGCCGCCGCGGCCGCCCTCGGTGACCTGCGGGCCTTCTCCGCGCCCGCCTCGCTCGGCCACGCTGTACTCTCCCGGGGCGTCGAGGAACAGGCCAGTTTCGCCTCGCTCGCCGCCCGGCAGACACTGCGTGCCTGTGCCGCGTACCGTCTCGTCGTCGGCTGCGAACTCGTGGCCGCCGTACGGGCACTGCGCCAGCGCGAGCTGCGGCCCGAGCCGGGACTTCCGGTGGCGCGCGCGCTGGAGCTGGCCGAGTCGGTGCTCGACGCGGAACAGGCCGACCGGCCGCTCACGGACGACGTGCGCGCGGCGGCCGGCCTGCTGGACCGGTTCACGGACATCTGGAGGGGGAGCGGGGCATGAGCGCGGAGACGGGGATCGGTGGGGGAGTGCCGGGTGCCGGTGTGCGGGGTACCGGTGCGCCGGGTGGTGCCGGGGCGCCGGGTGCGGGTGCGGGTGCGCCGGACAGTCCCGCCGCCCGGCTGCAGGCGCTCTTCGAGGGGCACCGGCTGACGCCGACCCAGCGGCGCATCGCGCACAGCATGGTGCGGCGCGCCGCCGACGTGCCGTTCCTGTCCAGCGTCGAGCTGGCCGAGCTCGCGGGCGTCAGCCAGCCGTCCGTGACCCGCTTCGCGGTGGCCCTCGGCTTCGACGGCTACCCCGCCCTGCGCAAGCACCTGCGCGAGGTCGCTCCCGCCGAACAGACGGCGGGCTCGGCCTCGTACAACGAGTACCAGCAGGCCGTCGAGGCCGAGATCGAGAACCTGAGGCACCTCGCCGAACTGCTCGCCGATCCCCGGCCGGTACAGCGGGCGGGCCGGCTGCTGGCGGCCTCGCGTCCGCTTCCCGTGCTCGGACTGCGGGCCGCCGCCTCCCAGGCGTACGGGTTCGCGTACTTCGCGGCCAAGGTCCATCCGGACGTACGGCTGCTGAACGAGGGCGGCACGATGATCCACGACCGGATCGACGCCGCCGTCCGGGCGGGCGCCTCGGCCCTGCTCTGCTTCGCGCTGCCCCGGCATCCGCGCGAGGTCGTCGACACCCTCGCCTACGCCCGGGGGGCGGGGCTGAGCGTGGTGACGGTCGCCGACTCCGCGTTCGCGCCGGTCGCCAAGGTCTCCGACCTGCTGCTGCCGGCCGCCGTCGGCACCGGCCTCGCCTTCGACACGGCGTGCGCGCCGATGCTGCTGGGGCGGGTGCTGCTGGAGGCGATGTGCGACGACCTGCCCGACGCGCAGGTCCGGCTGGAGGAGTTCGACGCGCGGGCCGCGGCGCGGGGGCTCTTCGTCGAGTAGGCCGCCGCCGCGCCTGCGGGGCCCGGTTCTCCGGGGCGTTCTCTCAGACTCGTCTCACGTTCGCTCACTAGTCTGAGCGGTCACGGAACTGTGCCGGAGAGACCAGGAGGCGGACGTGGCGCGCGGAGGGCAGGGGCTGGCTCGGGTGGCCGTCGTCGTACGGGCCGGAGCCGCGCCGTTGTGGTGGTGCGGGGTGTTCACGGCGGGGGTCGGGGTCCTGGTGCCCGGACTCACCGGGCGGCGGATCGGAGTGCTGGCCGGGGCCGCGCTCTTCATCGTCGCCGTCGCCGTGGTGGCGTCCCGCGGCCGTCGGCGGATGACGGGACTCGGCCGCGGGGCCGCCCGGGCCGGCAAGAGCGATGTGCTCCAGGACCGGGCGGTGACCGTCGGCACCTGGCGGCACGGTCACCGCTGGTGGCTGCTGCTCGCCTTAGTGGCCGCGCTCGGCAGCTCCTTCGTGGTGCCCGCGGCGGCCGGCCTGCTGCTCGCCGGCTGCGGGGCCGGGCTGCGGCTGAAGGCCGCCTGGCTCGGGCGGCGCGAGCGGGCCGAGGACGCGCTGCTGTGGGTGCGCGTCGACTGGCTGGACCGGCACGGCGGACGCCCGGCCGGCAAGGCCGTCAAGGCGTACCGCAGCACCGGCATCGCGGCGGGCGACGCGGCCCCGGGCGGGGCCCGCCGCCGCACCGCGGCGCTGGTCTAGCCGTCCTGCACAGGGGGAGCGGGTCCGGCCGGTGTGGCGGGTCCGGTCGGTGTGGCGGGTCCGGTCGGTCCGGCTACACCTCGAGGTCCTCCTCGATCCTCTTCAACTGGTGGCGGGCCATCGCCAGGTTGGCCCGCTTGGCGTCCAGGACCAGGTACATGAAGAGCCCGTTGCCGCCGCGGCCGCTGATCAGCCGGATCAGGTGGTACTGGTCGTTCAGCGTGATCAGGATGTCCTCGATCTGGCCCTTGAGCCCGAGGTGCTCCATGGTGCGCATCTTGGCGCGCACCACGTCGGTGTTTCCGGCGGCGGCGACGTTCAGGTCGAACGTCTTGCTGCCGCCCATCGTGCCCAGCGCCATGCCGCTCGTGTAGTCGACGAGCGCGACTCCGGTCGCGCCCTCGATCGAGGCGAGACACTCTTTCAGTGTGGTTTCGGTGTTGGCCATGACAGTGCTCCTCGGTTCCTTCTCAACTTTCCGTGGTGGTGCGCGCGTTGGTGGTCCCTGAACCGCGCGCCGATCTGGTCCGTACGATGGGTGGCTTGGCGGGCGTCCGCACGGGCGGCTTCGCCGGGGTCTTCGCCGGTGCCCTGGCCGGTGTGGCGGCGGAGGCGGCCTTCGCCTCCCGCACCTTCGCCTCCCACGCGTCGACGAGTTCCCCGATGCGGGCCCCGGCCCGGCGGCCCTCCAGGTGCAGCCGGCCGACGTTGACGCGGTCCTGGGCGAGCAGGGTCAGGACCGCGCTCTCACCGGCCGCGTACGTCGCGACGTAGCCGTAGACCCCGCGCACGAGCAGCTCGCGGAAGTCGCCCTGGCCGGTCGTGTCCGCCATCCGCACCGCGACGCCGAGGGCGGCGGCGGTCAGCGCGGCCACCACCTCCGGCTCCACGCCGGGCGTGTCGTGGGCGAGGACGAGGCCGTCCACGCCGGCCGTCAGGGCGCCGGTCAACTGGGGCACGCGGGCCCGCAGTCGCCGAAGTTCGTCGAGTATCTCGGGCTCGGACACCATCAGCTCGCTCCTCTCGGCGCGCGGTCGCTGCCGTTCAAAGGGCCTCCAGCGCATCCCTGAGCCTCTTCAGCAAGGTGATGTCGGGGTCGTTGACACGGGGCAGGGTGATACCCGGTGCCGGGTCCGGGACCGGGGCCGCGGGGCTCGCGGCCAGACCGGGGTGGATCGGGGGCGCGGCCGGCGCGCGGTGCGCCCGGGGCGGCGGGAAGAGTCCGGTGAGCAGGCCCGCCGCCGCCAGCCGCCGGACGTCCACCAGGGTGTGGAAGGCCTGCCGGCCCAGCTCCCGGGCGATGTCCGACGCGGTGCGTACGCCGTCCACCAGGGCCAGCACCGCGCTCTGCCGGGCGGTCGGCGTGGGCGCGGCGACGGTCTCGGACCGCCGCAGCGGCGCCCCGTCGGTCAGCGGGTCCGGCCACAGCCGGTTCAGCAGCTCGCGCCGGCGCAGTGTCTCGCGCTCGACCGCCTCGACCGGGACCGGCCGGAGCGTGCCCAGCCAGTGCCCGGCGCCGTACCGGAAGTGGCCCGGGGTGCTGCTGGGGGTGAGCGCGAAGTACGCCGCGTCGTACACCGTTTCTAGGTGGCACAGCTCCAGCGCACCGCGCGGGACGCGGCCGGCGTCGAGCAGGAGACGGGCGACGCCGTATTCCTCGTCGGCCCGGTCCACCGCGTCCTGCCAGACGGCGGCGGCGAGGGTGCCGTGGGCCAGGAGGAGCACGTCGAGGCCCGGGGCGAGCGGGCTCTCGGCGTGCACCACACGGCCCTCGGCGAGGTAGAGCGAGCCGCGCTCCCGCTCCAGGACGCCGGTGGCCCGTTCGGCCGCGAGCCGGGTCAGCATCGGCGACAGTCCGCCGCCGCGCTCCCGGGCCGGCGACTTCTCCCGCACGGGCAGCCGGGGCGGCGGGGTCGTCCCCTGCGGGGTCGTTCTCACCGCGGTCATCCCAGCACCAGCCGTCCGGCCATCTCGCCCAGCCGGATCCGGGCCAGCGCGAGGTTGCCGTCCGGCCGGGACAGCCACACGTGCAGGAACACGCTGCTGTCGAACGACGTCGGCACGAAGCGGAGCACGTGGTAGCTGTCCCGGTTGCTGATGATCAGGTCCTCGACCGGTGGATCGGCGGCCCCGGGCCGGGGGGCCGCCGATCCCTCCCCGTCGCCGGCGTGGTCTTCGTGGTCGGCACGGTCGGCGTAGCCGTCCGGGGCGAACGCCCGCTGCTCGGCCGTGAGCCGGGCGACCTCGGCGGCCTCGGCGGCCGCCGCCTCGTGGTCGCCGCCGGGGAACTCCCCGACCGAGCCCAGGGCCAGCCCGCTCGTCCAGTCGACCAGCGCGGCGCCCCTGGCGCCGGGCAGCCGCATGGCCTCCAGTAGACACTCGTCGATTCCGGGCACCGTTGGGCTCCCCTCCCGCCTGCCGTTCGGCTGAGTGATGAAGACGCTACGCAACGTATGCGCGGGGGGTGAGTCTTCTGGCATTTTCCAGCGGAACATGCGGTGAGGTGACTAAGGTGGGTCGACTGTCCCCGTTTTGGGTCGTATCGAGCCCCAGGCGCCCCTTCCTCACCGTTCAACACGTGTCCACCGGCGCGTGTCAACGGCGTGCGCGTCCAAGCGGGGTGGCGAACGCGAAGGCGTACGCCCCCTCGTTCCCTGCGTTCCCGCCCTGGCCTGCCGCTGTTCCGCGCCGATCCCGCAGGACGCCCCGCCGCGTGCCGCCGTGTCGCCTCGCCCCGCCTCGTGCCGCCTCGTGGTGCGGCTCGGTACTCCCCTTCGTGGCCCGGTTGCCCCCTTCGTGGCCCGGCTGCCCCCTTCGTGGCCCGGTGGCCACTCAGGTCGCGGCTCCGATGTATTGACTAGTTCTATTCATCAAGTCAGGATGTGAATAACAACAGCAACACCCCGGGATCACCCATCCGCAAGGAGGCAGACCATGTCAGGACCCCGCCCCGTACGAGCGCCACGCGGTACGGAACTGAGCGCCCTGGGATGGCAGCAGGAAGCCGCCCTGCGGATGCTGCAGAACAACCTCGACCCCGAGGTCGCCGAACACCCCGACAAGCTCGTCGTCTACGGCGGCACGGGCAAGGCGGCCCGTGACTGGCGCTCCTTCGACGCGATGGTCCGCACGCTCAGGACCCTCAAGCAGGACGAGACCATGCTGGTCCAGTCCGGCCGCCCGGTCGGCGTGATGCAGACCCACGAGTGGGCCCCGCGCGTCCTCATCGCCAACTCCAACCTCGTCGGCGACTGGGCCAACTGGGAGGAGTTCCGCCGGCTGGAGACCCTCGGCCTCACCATGTACGGCCAGATGACCGCCGGTTCCTGGATCTACATCGGCACCCAGGGCATCCTCCAGGGCACCTACGAGACCTTCGCCGCCGTCGCCGCGAAGAAGTTCGGCGGCACCCTCGCCGGCACGATCACCCTCACCGCCGGCCTCGGCGGCATGGGCGGCGCCCAGCCCCTCGCCGTCACGATGAACGACGGCGTCGCGATCTGTGTCGACGTCGACCCGCGCGCGATCGACCGCCGCATCGAGCACCGCTACCTGGACGTCAGGGCCGACAACCCGGACCACGCGCTCCGGCTCGCCGTCGAGGCCCGTGACCAGCGCAGGCCGCTCTCCATCGGCGTTCTCGGCAACGCCGCCGAACTCGTCCCGCAGCTGCTCGCGATGGGCGCCCCCATCGACATCGTCACCGACCAGACCTCGGCCCACGACCCGCTCGCCTACCTGCCGACCGGGATCGCCTTCGAGGACATGGCCGACGCCGCCGCGAAGGACCCGGCCGGCTTCACCACCCGGGCCCGCGAGTCGATGGCACGGCACGTCGAGGCGATGGTCGGCTTCATGGACGCCGGCGCCGAGGTCTTCGACTACGGCAACTCCATCCGGGGCGAGGCGCAACTCGCCGGATACGAGCGGGCGTTCGCGTTCCCCGGCTTCGTCCCGGCATATATCCGCCCGCTGTTCTGCGAGGGCAAGGGCCCCTTCCGCTGGGCGGCGCTCTCCGGCGACCCGGCCGACATCGCCAAGACCGACCGGGCGATGCTCGAGCTCTTCCCGGAGAACGAGTCCCTGGCCCGCTGGATCAAGCTGGCCGGTGAGCGCGTCCACTTCCAGGGCCTGCCCGCCCGTATCTGCTGGCTCGGCTACGGCGAGCGCGACAAGGCAGGCGAGCGCTTCAACGACATGGTGGCCTCGGGTGAGCTGGCGGCCCCGCTGGTCATCGGCCGAGACCACCTCGACGCCGGTTCCGTCGCCTCTCCGTACCGCGAGACCGAGGCCATGCTCGACGGCTCCGACGCGATCGCCGACTGGCCCCTGCTGAACGCCATGGTCAACGTGGCCTCCGGCGCCTCCTGGGTCTCCATCCACCACGGCGGCGGCGTCGGCATGGGCCGCTCCATCCACGCCGGCCAGGTGTCCGTGGCCGACGGCACCAAGCTCGCCGGCGAGAAGATCCGCCGTGTCCTCACCAACGACCCCGGCATGGGCGTCATCCGGCACGTGGACGCCGGGTACGACATCGCGGAGTCGGTCGCGGACGAGCGGGGCGTGCGGGTCCCCATGCGCGAAGGTGACGACGCGTGACCCTTCCGGGAGAGGAGCGGGGCGGGGACCGTCCGGTGGGGGCCGGGCTCTCGTCGCCGACCCCCACCGCCCCGCGGAACGAAGGCCCCCGGCCTGAAGGTCCACAGCCCGTGGCGGCTCATGCGTCCTTCCAGGAAATGTGGCGTGAGCTGACGCCCATCGGCCGCCACACCGAATCCGGCGGCTACCGCCGCTACGCCTGGACCGCCGCCGACGCCGACTGCCGGGCCTGGTTCAGGGGACAGGCCGAGGCACGCGGACTGACGTACGAGGTCGACCGCAACGGCAACCAGTGGGCGTGGCTCGGGGACCCGGCGGCCGGGGACGCCGTCGTCACCGGATCGCACCTCGACTCCGTGCCGGACGGCGGCGCCTTCGACGGGCCCCTCGGCGTGGTCTCCTCCTTCGCCGCCCTCGACGAACTCCGCGCGCGGGACGTCACGCTCACCAAGCCGCTCGCTCTCGTCAACTTCGGTGACGAGGAGGGCGCCCGCTTCGGACTCGCCTGCGTCGGCTCCCGGCTCACCGCGGGCCGGCTCACCGTGGAGCAGGCCCACCGGCTCACCGACGGCGACGGGATCACCCTTCCGCAGGCCATGGAAGCCGCCGGTCACGACCCCGACGCCATCGGTGCGGACCCCGAGCGGCTCGCCCGTATCGGCGCCTTCGTCGAACTGCACGTGGAGCAGGGGCGCGCTCTCGACCTGAGCGGGGACCAGGTC
This sequence comes from Streptomyces sp. NPDC060000, assembly GCF_042737375.1. NCBI lineage: Bacteria > Bacillati > Actinomycetota > Actinomycetes > Kitasatosporales > Streptomycetaceae > Streptomyces > Streptomyces sp. NPDC060000. The sequence goes on along the minus strand of NZ_JBHWUU010000039.1, from coordinate 13,524 downwards.
GGTCTGGCCAGCGCCATCTGGCCGCACGGGCGCTGGCGGTTCGACTTCCGGGGCGAGGCCAACCACGCCGGCACCACCCGCCTCGTGGACCGGCGCGACCCGATGCTGCCGTACGCCGAGACCGTGCTGGCCGCCCGCCGCGAGGCCCGGCTCGCGGACGCCGTCGCCACGTTCGGCAAGATCTCCGTCGAACCGAACGGCGTCAACGCCATCCCCTCCCTGGTGCGCGGCTGGCTCGACTCCCGCGCCGCCGACCAGGCCACCCTCGACACGGTGGTCGGCGGTGTGGAGCGGGCCGCGCGCGAGTACGCCGAGGCCCACGGCATCGACCTGGACGTCGTCCGTGAGTCGTTCACGCCCGTCGTCGAGTTCGACCACGCCCTGCGCGACGAACTCGGCCGGATCCTCGGCAGCGACACGGACCTCAAGGTCCCCGTCCTGGGCACCGGCGCCGGACACGACGCCGGAATCCTCTCCGGGACCATCCCGACCGCCATGCTGTTCGTGCGCAACCCCACGGGCGTCTCGCACTCCCCGGCCGAGTTCGCCGCCGAGGACGACTGCGTGGCCGGGGTGCACGCCCTCGCCGACGTACTGGAAGGACTGGCCCGCAGGTGACATCCACGCAGCGGACACGGACGTACTGGCTGGAGCACGCCTGGCTCGACACGAACGTCGAGCCGGGCGTCGCCCTCGAGGTGACGGACGGCCGCATCACCGCCGTCCGGACGGGCGTCGACACCCCGCCGCCCGGCGCCGAGACCCTGCGCGGACTCACCCTCCCCGGCCTGGCGAACGCCCACAGCCACGCCTTCCACCGCGCCCTGCGCGGCACCGTCCAGGTCGGCTCCGGCACCTTCTGGACCTGGCGCGAGGTCATGTACGCGGTCGCCGACCGGCTCACCCCGGAGACCTATCACCAGCTGGCCCGCGCCGTGTACGCCGAGATGGCGCTGGCCGGCATCACGGCCGTCGGCGAGTTCCACTATCTGCACCACGCCCCCGGCGGCACCCCCTACGCCGACCCCAACGCCATGGGCGAGGCACTGATCGAGGCCGCCGCCGAAGCCGGCATCCGCATCACCCTCCTCGACACCGCCTACCTGTCCGCCGGCTTCGGACAGCCCCCCACCGCCCACCAGCTCCGCTTCTCCGACGGCGACGCCGACGCCTGGGCCGCACGCTGTTCACTTCTCAAGGAACGGGATCACGCGAGGATCGGGGCGGCCGTCCATTCCGTACGGGCCGTGCCCGCCGGGCAGTTGGCGACCGTGGCGCGCTGGGCCGAGGAGCGCGGGGCGCCGCTGCACGTGCACCTGTCCGAGCAGACCGCCGAGAACGAGGCCTGCCGCGCCGCCCACGGCCGCACGCCCGCCCAGCTCCTCGCCGAGCACGGAGTCCTCGGGCCGCGCACCACCGGCGTCCACAACACCCATCTCACCGACGAGGACATCGCCCTGCTCGGCCGGTCCGGCACCGGCACCTGCATGTGCCCGACGACCGAACGGGACCTCGCCGACGGCATCGGCCCGGCCGTCGCCCTCCAGACCGCGGGCTCACCGCTCTGTCTCGGCTCCGACAGCCATGCTGTCATCGACCTCCTCGAAGAGGCCCGCGCGATGGAACTGAACGAGCGGCTGCGCACCCGCACCCGGGGTCACTGGACGGCGGCGGCCCTGCTGCGCGCCGCCTCCGCCGACGGGCACGCCGCCCTCGGCAACCCGGACGCGGGCACCCTGGAGACCGGCGCGGCCGCCGACTTCACGACGATCGCGCTCGACTCGGTCAGGACAGCGGGCCCGGTGCCCAGGCTCGGTGCCGAGACGGCCGTATTCGCGGCGACCGCGGCGGACGTACGGCATACGGTCGTCGCCGGGCGGCACGTCGTACGCGACGGGGCGCACACGCTCGTACCGGATGTGCCGCAGGCCCTCGCACGGGCCGTGGCGGCCCTGCACGCCTGACGTCCGCACGCCTCACCCCGGCGGCCGTCGCCCCCGCCTCCGCCCTCACCCCCGCCCCCGTCAGCCACGAGGACACGACGATGAGCAGCAGCACCGGTACGGCCGGCACGACCACCGTCATCACGAACATCGCCACGCTGGTCACCAACGATCCCTCCCTGGGCGACGACTCTCCGCTCGGTCTGGTCCGGGACGCGGCCGTCGTCATCGAGGGCGACCGCGTCGTGTGGACCGGTGAATCAAGCAAAGCACCCGCCACTGACAACCGGGTCGACGCCGGGGGCCGGGCGGTCCTCCCGGGCTTCGTCGACTCCCACTCCCACCTGGTCTTCGCGGGCGACCGCACCGAGGAGTTCAACGCCCGCATGTCGGGCCGCGGTTACACGGCGGGCGGCATCCGCACCACGGTCGCGGCCACCCGGGCGGCCACCGACGGGGAACTGGAAGCGAACCTCACCCGTTTCCTCACCGAGGCCCTCCGCCAGGGCACCACCACCTTCGAGACCAAGTCCGGCTACGGCCTGACGGTCGCCGACGAGGCCCGCGCCCTGCGCCTCGCCGCCGCCCACACCGACGAGGTCACCTACCTCGGCGCCCACATCGTCTCCCCCGACTACGCCGACGACCCGGCCGGCTACGTGGCCCTGGTCACCGGCGAGATGCTCGACGCCTGCGCCCCCCACGCCCGCTGGATCGACGTCTTCTGCGAGAAGGGCGCCTTCGACGGCGACCAGGCCCGCGCCATCCTCACCGCGGGCAAGGCGAAGGGGCTGCACCCCCGCATCCACGCCAACCAGCTCTCATTCGGCCCCGGCGTGCAGCTGGCGGTCGAACTGGACGCGGCCAGCGCCGACCACTGCACCCATCTCACGGACGCGGACGTCGACGCCCTCGCGAGCGGCGACACGGTCGCCACACTGCTGCCCGGCGCCGAGTTCTCCACCCGCGCAGCGTGGCCGAACGCCCGCAGGCTGCTGGACGCGGGCGTCACCGTCGCCCTCTCCACGGACTGCAACCCCGGCTCGTCCTTCACCTCGTCCGTCCCCTTCTGTATCGCGCTCGCGGTGCGGGACATGCGGATGACGCCGGACGAGGCGGTGTGGTCGGCGACGGCGGGCGGGGCCGCGGCCCTGCGCCGCACCGACGTGGGACGCGTGGCCCCCGGCGCGTACGCCGACCTGACCCTCCTCGACGCCCCGAGCCACGTCCACCTCGCCTACCGGCCCGGCGTACCGCTCGTGTCGGGGGTGTGGCGGCGCGGCGTACGGGTCGTCTGAGCCTGAGCCCGGGGCGGCATCCGGGACTGCATCCGGGTCTGGGCTAGGTCTGGGTCTGGGTCTGGCCCTGAGCCGGCTCCCGGCCCCTGTCCCGGTCCGCCACCGACCGTCCCCAGCCGGTGCCGACGAGCACGAGCACCGCGCCCACCAGGCCCAGCCACCCCGGCCGGTCCCCGGCCAGCGCGATGCCCAGGGCCGCGGCCCACACCGGCTCGGTGCCCAACAGCAGGCTGACCCGGGACGGTGACGTACGGTGGACCGCCCACATCTGTACGAAGAACGCGAACAGCGTGCAGAACACGGAGAGGTAGACCAGCCCCAGCCAGTCGCCGCCGTCGAAGTCCGCCGCGGCCGCCCACGGGGACGCGCCCGTCCCCGGCAGAGCCACCAGCACCGCGAACACGGCCACGGCGGAACCCAGTTGGACGGTGGTCAGCGACAGCGCGTCGGCACCGCGCACCGACTCCATGCGCGCCATGGCCAGCACGTGCACGGTACGGGCGACGGCGGCCCCCAGCATCAGCAGATCGCCCCCCGACGGGGCGGTGAACCCGGCGCCCTGTGTCAGCAGGGCCACGCCGAGCACCGACAGTCCCGCCGCCGCCATGAACGCCCCCGGCAGCCGCATCCCGCGCACCCGGCTCTCCGCGATCGGCGTGAACACCATGGTCAGGCTGATGATCAGCCCGGCGTTGGTCGCGGAGGTGTGCACCACGCCGTATGTCTCCAGCAGGAAGATCACGGCCAGGATCAGCCCCAGCACCCCGGCCCCGCGCCACTGAGGCCCGCTCAGCACCCGCAGCCGCCGCCACCCGGCGACCACCAGCACCGGCAGCGCCACGGCGAACCGCAGCACCAGCACGGCCGACACGGTGCCCGCCGTCGTGACGCCCTTGGCGGCGAGATAACTGGAACCCCAGACGACGGCGACGAGCAGCACTGGAACATCGGCGAGCCGCCCAAGACGGGAGGAGACGGCGGCCGGTGAGACCGGTGAGACTGGTGAGACCGGGGAGTTCAGGGAGGCAGGGGAAGCAGGGGGGTTGGGGGAAGCAGGGGAGACCGGTGAGGCAGGGGAGTCGGGCATGGGGCGCTGGGCTCCTCATGAGCGGATGACGCGGCTGGCCCAGCGGCTCTGCTGGTCAGAGGGCTGAGCCAGAGTAGTCACCGGCGGGAATCCGGCCAGTGGGTTTTCAGCATGAGGACATCCCGGCCCTGCGCACGGCACGCGCAGGCCACCGTGCGCCCGCCGCCCGCCGCTTGCCGTTCCCGTGACCTCAGGCGCCCGCCGCCTGTTGTCCGCCGTCCGCCGCCTGTTGTCCGCCGTCCGCTGTCCGCTGTCCGCTGTCCGCTGTCCGCTGTCCGCTGTCCGCTGTCCGCCGTCCGCCGTTCCCGTGAGCTCAGGCCGCCCCCGCCCGCCACAGTTGGTCCCCGGCCTCGTCCAGCGGCTCCAGCGACACCCCGCCGCCCGCGTCCGCCGTCAGCGCCGTCAGGATCGCGATCGCCGGGCGGACGGTCCCGTCGCCGTCCACGGTGAACCGCAGGTTCGCCCCGTGATCGCCCTCCGCCGAGGCGCAGTCCCACACTCCCACGCCCTTGTCCACGGACCCCCTGCTGTCCAGGCAGAAGTCCTGGTCGGCGTAGGACTGGAGCACCCCGCGCCCCGCGTCCACCCGCCACCGCTGGCTCGGCGAGGCGGAACACGGGACCGTCACCACGTCCGTGCCGTTGTCGAAGTCGCCCGCGACCTCCAGGCAGCGCCCGTTGGCCACGTTCACGACCTGGGCGTACGTCCCACCGGGAGCGCGCGTCGGTGACGGCGTGGGCGTCGGTTTCGGCTTCGGTGGGGCGCTCGTACGGGAGGGGGACGAACTCGGCGTCGGGGAGGGCGAGGGGGAGACAGGGGAGGAGACGGGCGGCGCGGAGACCGTCGCCGTCACGGTCACCGGCGGTGCCGTCGGCAGCCCGGTGGTGACGGTTCCCGCCGAGTCCCGGCCCGGCGAACCGGCGTTGGCCGCGAGCAGGAACAGCAGCGGGACCACGGCGATCCCCAGCGCCGCCGACGCCAGCACCACCCGGCGGGCCGGTCTCCGTACGGCTCTGGGCGCCGGGCGGGGCGACGCGCGCTCGTCCATCACGTACGCCGTCCCGCCCCACGGCAGCAGCCCCTCCGCGAGGGCGGCGCGCGGGGTGTCGCGCAGCGCGCTCTGCTCCTCGTAGGCGGTCGCGCAGTGCGGGCAGCGGACCATGTGGGCGTCGAGGTCGGGGCTGTGCCGGGGGGCGTCCGGACGCACGGACTGCTCGATCAGCCGGCGGAAGTCCCCGCAGCGAGGGTCGTCGGAGGCGGCGAGACGGTGCCGCAGACAGGCCTGGGCCAGGGCGTGCAGGGCGGAGCCCGTGCCGTACGTGACGTCCTCGGTGGTCAGGCCGAGCAGCGCGGCCGTCCGCCCGGCGGGCTCGCGTTCCACGACGCCGTACCAGACGAGGCCCTGTGCGCGGGAGGGCAGCGAACGGAACGCGGCGAGCAGGGGCGGTACGGGGCCGCCGGGGGCCGCCGTGTTGAGGACGAGCAACAGTCCCGCGTCCAGCCCGGCGGCCCGGTCGTCGACGGCCCAGGCCGCGGCCACCTGCCAGGACAGCAACAGCAGTTGGTGGCGCCAGGGTCCGCCGGGGTCGTTGCCGCGGGCCGTCTCCCGGGCGGCGAGGGTGAACGCCTCGGCCGCGAGGCGCCGCGCCGCCGGTTCGCTGGTCGTGCAGCGGCGGGCGTAGGCCAGGACGGCGGGGTGGTGGCGGGCACGCAGTGCGCGCAGCGCCGGGTACGCGGCGGCGGGGGCGGCGCGGAGCCGGTCGGTGAGGTACGCGTCGGAACCGTCGGAACCGTCGAAGCCGTCGGCGTTCACGTCGTCGCCGTCGCCGACACCGTCGGCAGGGGCCATGGGGGTCGCCTCCTCGCCGGATGCCCACGCATCCGGTTGCTGACGTACTGGTCAGTCTGGGGTGAGGGTGACCCTAGTGGCGACCGGGCTTCCATGGGGAGGCTTCCGGGGGTAACGAGACGGCCACCGGAGCGTTGGGCCGGGAGCCGGGAGCCGGGAGCCGGGAGCCGGGAGCCGGGAGCCGGGAGCCGGGAGCCGGGAGCCGGGAGCCGGGAGCCGGGAGATGCCGATGTCCGTGTCCGGGCGAATGGCCGGACACGGACAAGGGCAAGTGGCAAGACGTAGCGCACAGGCACAGGTGCACAGGCGCGGGCGCACACGCACAGCCATAAGCGCCGTCGCACAGGCGCAGGCAGCGCGGGGCTGCCTGCGAACGCCGTCCTACTCCTCGACCGTCAGCCCCTTGCGCAGCCGCACCAGAGTCCGCGACAGCAGCCGGGACACGTGCATCTGCGAGATGCCGAGCTCTTCACCGATCTCGGACTGGGTCAGACCGGCGACGAAGCGGAGGGAGAGTATCTGCCGGTCGCGGGAGGGGAGTTCGGCGATCAGCGGCTTCAGCGACTCCACGTACTCGATACCCTCGAGTCCGTGGTCCTCGTAGCCGATGCGGTCGGTGAGGGCGCCTTCGGAGTCGTCGTCCTCCGGCTGCGCGTCCAGTGACGAGGCCGTGTAGGCGTTGGACGCGGCCATGCCCTCGACGACCTCGTCGTTGGAGATGCCGAGGCGCTCGGCCAACTCCACCACGGTGGGCGCCCGGTCGAGCTTCTGGGCCAGTTCGTCGCCCGCCTTGGCCAGTTCGAGCCGCAGCTCCTGGAGCCGGCGCGGGACGCGCACCGACCACGAGGTGTCGCGGAAGAAGCGCTTGATCTCGCCGATGATGGTTGGCATCGCGAAGGTCGGGAACTCGACGCCGCGCGACAGCTCGAAACGGTCGATCGCCTTGATCAGGCCGATGGTGCCGACCTGGATGATGTCCTCCATCGGCTCGCTGCGGGAGCGGAAGCGGGAGGCGGAGAACTTGACCAGCGCGAGGTTCAGTTCTACGAGGGTGTTGCGGACGTACGAGTACTCGTACGTGCCCTCTTCGAGGGACTCGAGCCGCGCGAACAGGGTCTTGGACAGAGCCCGTGCCTCGACGGCCGCGATCCCGTCGTACGGGGGGATCTCCGGAAGGCCGGCGAGGACGTCGGTGGGGTCGACGTCCGGTGCCGCGTCCTGCGCGATGGGTTCCAGATGTTCTTGTTCCGGAGGGGGTGTCGACGTCGCTCCGCGGGTAGGCGGTGCGTCGAGCCGGGGTGACATGATGTCCTCCATCGTTCTCGGCGTATGGCTGCCGAAGCCAGTTACGCACTACGGTGTGCGGCGCCTCCAAAGCCGGCCGTGTCGGTTACGTGTTCCTACTAGCCCTACCCGCTTTACTTGCCCCGCCGCAAGTGCATTCTGTACGCTTATGTCCGTTTGTGTGCGATTGTTCGGGTGTTGAGGTGCGGGTCGAAGGCGTAAGGTGCGAGGGCGTCAGCAAGCAGTCAACAACCCCAGGAGAAGAGACGGCATGGACCGCGGGACGGTCGGCAGCGCACAGTCGGGCCGGCTTCTGGTCGAGGTGCGGCAAGAAGGCTCCAGCGCCGTGGTGAGCCCGGCGGGTGAGCTCGATCACCACACCGCCGAACTGTTGCGTGAGCCACTCGACGACTGCCTCTCCAAGGGGCTCAGTCGCCTCGTGGTGGACTGCGCCCGTCTGGAGTTCTGTGACTCCACCGGGCTGAACGTGCTGCTCGGTGCCCGCCTGAAGGCGGAGGCGGCCGGTGGCGGTGTCCATCTGGCGGGCATGTTGCCCGTGGTGGCGCGGGTCTTCGAGATCACCGGCGCGGACGCGGTGTTCACCGTGCACGCCACGGTGGCGGAGGCCCTGGCCGACGGGCACGACGGGCGTGACGAGGACGGCTGAGCTTCGCCGTCCGCCGGAAACGGGTGCGAACGGACGTGAACGGGGGGTGTTCCGGCGGTTCTCTCGGGCAGGAGACATCCTGAACCCGAACATGTCGGCCGGGAAGCCGACGCGAACGCCGTCCGTCTACGTGCAGATACAGATTCTGTAGTGATCCGACTCTTGAATTGTGAACTGGTGAATCGGGGAATCGGTGAGGTGAAGCGCTGATGAGCACCACCCGGCCTTGCTCGCCGGGCGATCGAGGCCCGGAGCCCAGCGGCGCTTCCGAGGCGTCCGAGGCAGGCGCACACGGGGCTGAGACGCCCGAAGGGGGCGCGGCGACCGTCGCGTCCGGGTCGCCGGGCGGCCGCCAAGTGCGCCGCCTGGAATTCGACGACACCGGCGGGGTGGTCCCGCTCGCCCGTGACTTCGCCCGCCAGGCGTTGTACGCGTGGGACTGGCTGCCCGCCGCCACCGCCGACCGGCGGGCCGCAGCCGAGGACGTACTGCTCGTCGTCTCCGAACTGGTCACCAACGCGTGCCTGCACGCCGAGGGACCGGAGTGGATGGTCCTCAGCTGCGACAACAAGGTGATCCGGGTCGAGATCTCGGACCGCGGCGCGGGTCAGCCGGCTCCGCGCACCCCGCACCGCGCGGGGCGCCCCGGTGGGCACGGCATGTTCATCGTCCAGCGCCTCTGTCTGGACTGGGGTGTCGTACGGACCCCCGGTGTCACGGGCAAGACGGTCTGGGCGGAACTGGGCGCGCCGGCCTGACCTCACGGGGCCCGGGAACCACTCGGTTCCCCGGGCCCGGCGCCGGTCCGGACTCCCATCGCCCCGTGGTGGACGGCGGGAGACCGCGGTACGCGCACACCCCCGACGGCTCGGGGCCGCCCGTCGGCCGACCGGTTCCGGTTTTCGGCTGCCGACTGGTCGTCTCCCGACCGGTTCCGGTTCTCGGCTGCCCGCCGGTCGTCTGCCGACCGGTCCCGTTCTCGCTTGCCCGCTCCAGTCGTCAGTCGACCGCTCCGATCGCCTCCTCCCCGCACCGGTCGTCCGCCGACCGCTCTTACGGAGCGGTCCCGGAGTCCCCGTGGGCTGGCAGCCGTGCCCGAGGTACTGCGGCGCCGGAGTCCCCGCGGGGTGGTCGCCGTGCCCGAGGTGCTGCGGTGCCGGGCGGCTTCCGGCCTCCTCGCGACCCCCTGGATCCGCGTGCCGGATCGCCAAAACTCCGGGGCGTACCTTCTCTTCCTTCCTCATCGCCCCGGGCGTACCTTGACGGCTCAATCTGATGCCTCGTCAGTAAGGGCGGGGCGGTGGGAGTGAGGGGACGGGACCGTGTCGAACCGGAAGCGAACCGCCGCGCTCGCGACTGCCGCGGCCCTGGCCGGCTCGGCGGTGTGGATGGCCGCCCCCGTGGCCACGGCCCAGGTCGTGAACGTCAACTACACCTGTGACACGCCCATCGGCGTGAAGACGGCCGTATCGCCCATCGACATCGAGGGCGTCAAGAGCGGCAGCGGCTACAAGATCACCATGTCCTGGCAGAAGGGCGTCTCCTCCAGCCCCATCGAACTCGGCGCGGGCACCATGAAGCCGAGCGCCACGATCAAGCTGGGCGGCGCCGACGGCGGCACCCTGAACGTCACCGGCTCCGCCAACCAGGCCGCGATACCCGAGAACACCCCCATCAAGATCAACGACCTGAGCGGCACCTACACCCCGAAGAAGACCGGCAAGGTCACCTTCACGGCCGGTGTGCTCACCATCAAGGCGATGGGCACGACCACCACCTGCACACCCAGCAACAGCCCCGGGCCCTCCCTGACCCTCGACGTGACCGCGTCGGGCGGCGGGAGCACCACGAGCGGCGGTGGCGGCGGTTCCGGCGGGACGACGGGCGACGGCGGTTCCGGCGGCGACCTCCCGCAGACCGGACCCGAGGACTCCGCCGTCGCCCTCGGCACCCTCGGCGGCACGGTGCTGCTCGCGGGCGCCGCGGGCACCCTGTGGCTGACCCGGCGGAGCCGGACGGCAGCCGCCCGCCGCTGACCGTCCCCCTCGTACGAGTGCTGGAGCCGCCGATGCCGTACGCCGACGCCCGTGCCCTGCTGCTGACCCTGTCGCTCCCGCTGCTGCTCGCGGCCGGCCCGGCCACCACCGGCGGCTGGTCGGCCGCGCCCTCCGGCGGCGGGCGGCCGTCCTTCTACGCGGAGGGTGCGCCCGGGGCGGTGCTCCGGGACACGCTCTCCGTGACCAACCGGGGCACGGAGCCGCTCACCGTACGGCTGCGCGCCATCGGTGACGGCCTGCGGGTCGCCTTCGCCGGGCCGGTCCTCGGCATCCCGGCCCGCACCCGCGCCGAGGTGCCCTTCACGGTGACGGTCCCGGCGGACGCCCCGCCCGGGGACCGCGTCGGCGAGATCGTCGTACGGGACGCCGGCGGCCGGGAGTCCGCCGTCCGGCTGCTGATCCGGGTCGGCGGCCCGGAGCTGGCCGCACTGACCGTCGAGCACGTGGCCGTGCGCGGCGACCGCATCACGTACGAGCTGGTCAACCGCGGCACCACGGCCCTCGTCCCGCGGCTCGCCGTGCACGCGGACGGTGTCCTCGGCGCCGTCCTGGACCGAGCCCCGCGCACCCTGCCCGTCCGCCTGTCCCCGGGCCGCCGCCTCGGACTCGACGAACCGTGGCCCGACCGCCCCGCCCTGGACGCCGTCACCGTCCGGCTGACGGTGACCGCGCCGGGTGCGGCACGGGCCACCGGGCGGGCGTCGGCGCGGTTCGTGCCGTGGGACGCGGTGGCGGGCACGGCGGCCGGCGCGCTGTCGGTCGCGGTGGCCGCCGTGGCCCTACGACGACGCGGGCGCCGAACGGCCATGGCCCGGGCCGGGGAGAGGGGAGCGCCGACGTGAGAGGCAAGCCGCGGAGCACGCTGCTGGTGCCGGTCCTGCTCCTGATACTGCTCCCGTTCTCGCTGCCGTCTGCGGGCGCGGCCGCCGCCGCGGACGGCAAGCCGGTCGTCACCCTCTCCAAGTCACAGGCGGGGACGGGTGGTTCGATCACCGTCAGCGGCAGCGGCTGGCGGTCACGCACGCTGCTGATGCTGCTGGTCTGCGGACAGGCGACCCCGGCCCGGGGTGTGGTCGGCGGCACCAACTCCTGCGCCAACGCCGACGGCCGCGCCGTCACCACCGACGCCGAAGGCCGCTTCAGCCGGGCGCTGCCGGTGACCGAGCCGCCGGTGCCGTGCCCCTGCGTGGTGCACGTGGCCACCGCGACCGGAGCGAAGGCCCAGGCCGACGCGATGTTCCAGGTGGCCGGGCACCCGGTCGAACCGCTTCCCGCGCAGACCGGCGGCGGCCGCCTGTCCGTGCTCACCGACACCCGGCTCGACGGCTCCGGCTCGCTGCTCACCTGGTTCGGGGCGCCGCCCTCCCGCACGCTGGCCTTCACCGTCGGCAACGTGGGCACCGCGGCCGTCAAGGACCCCGTCTTCCAGGTCGGCACCGCTCACGGGGTGTTCGCCCCCCAGTGGGACGATCGGCAGTGGCACGGCACGCTCGGCCCCGGCGAGAAGGCGCGCGTGGAACTGCCCGTCGAACTCACCGCCGGCGCACACGGCGACTACACCGTCTCCCTGAAGTACGGCGGGAAGGTCCTCGCCGAACAGCCGTGGGGCGTGGGCCGTCCCTGGGGCGTGACCCTGTTCTGGATCCTGCTCTGCCTGGTGGTGCCGGCCGCGGTCTTCCGCGTCGGGCTGGCGGTGGTGGACCGGGTACGCCCGCGCCACGCCGCCCGACGGCCCGCACGCGCCACGAGACCCGCACGTGCCCCCCGGCGCGGACGCCGGCGCGGAACGGCGGCCCCGCCCCCGCGTCCCGCGCCCCCCACCCCGAACACGACTCTGCCGTGGTTCAGCCCGGAGACCGGTCCGGGCGGCCCGGCGGGCCGGCTCTCCGCACCGCACGAAGACCATCCGACGAGTCCCACGAGTCCCACGACTCCCGGCAGGAAAGGATCCACGTGAGTGAGAGAGCCGTATCACCCGACCGTGCGCCCGCGCGGAAGAGAGCGGCAGCGGCGGGCGCCGCCGTCCTGTTCACCGGGGCGGCCGTCCTGCTGGGCGTGACCGCCGGGCAGGCGCAGGCCGCCGAGGTGTCCTACGCCACCAAGTGCGTCCCGCCCTCGGGCATCGGCCTGCCCGACGTCAACGGCACCACCAAGGTCGACATCACGGCACCGGCCACGGCGAAGGTCGGCGACACCGTCGACATCGTCTGGAAGTTCACCCAGGCCGCGTCGAAGAACCCCGACATCATCGACCTGCCCGCGAACTCGGTCCAGCCGTCCGGCACCCTCAAGGCGGCCGGCGCGCAGAGCGCCGACATCGCGATGCAGGGGACGCGCGAGAACCCGGCGATCCCCAAGGGCGGCGCGATGACGCTGTCCGACATGAAGGGCACGCTGAAGCTGACGGCCGCCGGGCAGGTGACGCTCACGCCGGACGCGTACGTCGTCAACGCGCTGTCCACGGACACCAGGTGCGCGCCTACGGAAGCCGTCCAGCCGTCGGCGACCATCACCGTGACGGCGGGGGAGGGGAGTTCGGGTTCCGGCTCGGGTTCGCCCTCGTCGAGCACGTCCCCCAGCTCCTCGCAGAGCCAGAGCCAGTCACCCTCGTCGAGCCCGTCCACGACGCCCGGTACCACCCCGTCGGCGTCCCAGTCCGGCGGTGACAGCGGCCAGACCGATTTCACCGGCAAGGTCGTCGACATCCCCTACACCTGCGCCTCGCCCATCGGCGAGAAGAAGGCGACCTCGCCGATCCAGATCAACGCCAAGAAGGACGGCGGGAGTTACGCCCTCACCGTGCAGTTCAAGAAGTCGGTGATGGACAGCCCGATCGACATCCCGGCCGGCAAGGTCAAACCGACCATGCAGATCGTGCTGGGCGGCGCGGACACGGGCTCGGTGACGGTGGAGGGCCCGCTGAACTCCGCGACGATCCCGCAGGGCGAGCCGATCGCGATCCCTGACCTCACCGGCGTGTACAAACCCGGCGCGACCGGCGACTCCACGCTCTCCCCGGGCGTCCTCACCATCGAGGCCATGGGCACGACCACCACCTGCACTCCGGACAGCACGGCCGTCTCCCTCACCCTGAACACCGCGGAACAGGCGAGCGGCGCGTCCGGCGGCAGCGGCTCGTCCTCGGGCGGGACCACCTCGACCAGCGGCGGCCTCGCGGAGACGGGCTCCGGCGACCACGGCACCCTGAAGGCCCTGGGCCTGGTCGCGGGCACGGCGATCCTGCTGGGCGGCGCGGTCTTCACGTTCATGCCGGGCAGGAGGGTGCGCTGACTTCCGGCCCGCAGAGTCCGAGCGTGAACAGGGGAGGGCCGCCGCACC